>JBEKQR010000348.1:0-5146 GCA_049519515.1 Candidatus Korobacteraceae bacterium | reverse complement strand
AGCCCACCGATGCCAGCGCCACCACGGCCAGAAGGATCGGCACCCGGGCGCTCCAGGCAAAGGGGATGACAACCAGCAGGACGAGTTTGACCAGCAGCAGCACTCCCCAGCCCTCGAAGACAAAGTGCAGAGACGGAAAAGCTTCAAGCAGAATCAGGCCGGCGCCGCTGGCGATTGCCAGGTAAAGCCACAGCCGCAGTTCGTTGGCCGGCGCATTGAAGGCGTGCCCGCCCAGCAGCATGCCGGCGGCCATCAGGTGCGCCGTTCGCAGGGCGATCTTGCAGACGCGGCCGTAAGGGACCACCGGCGGAAGCGCCGGTTGAAACAGTCGCTTGAACCATTCTTGATTGCGCACGTCAGTCTCGGCCTAGCTGGGTCTGGACAGAGTTTACTAAGCGGCCTGGCGGTTTGGAAACCGCAATGATCTGCGCCATTCCTGCGAAACTGTTGGCAATCGCCAAATTCAATCGGCAGCTCCGTCCGTGACGGGCGCCCATCGCGCTGCGCCGGCACGGTAGAGCCGACGCGCGCCTAGTTTTGTGACATAGATCACAGTACAATATGACAAGGTGTATGGGCGGGTTGAGCGCCAAAACCGTAGTTGTTGATCGATAAAGTATTGGCTTTCGCATTACCACAACAAAGGAGCACCAGTATGCACCTCACCTACCGGGAAATATGGACTGTGCTGCACGGAATGGGCTTCGGGGCAATCTTCCTGCTGGCCTTTGCCGGAGGCATGGCGGGGCTGCACAGCCTGCGCCCTGAGCTGGTTACGCCAGCGGGCGTCAGCGAACGGCTGCGGCGCATGAAGGCCGGCCTGTGGGTCATGGCCGTGGTGAGCTGGCTGACGGTGATCAGCGGCACCGTGGTCGTCTATCCGTGGTATCGCGCCCCCCGGGTTGCGGGAGTGGAACTGGCCCATTATCCCAGGCTTCTCCTGCTTTCCTCGCCCCTCACTGCGGGGTGGCACAACTTCGGCATGGAGTGGAAAGAACACATCGCCTGGTTTGTGCCGATTCTGGCCACCGCCGTCGCCTATCTGGTCCAGCGCTATGGCCGGCAGCTTGTGCATATGCCCGAAGTGCGCCGCGTAACCATGGCGTTGCTCGTTCTGGCGTTCGTCACCGCCGGCATTGCCGGCGCCCTGGGCGCGTTCATCAATAAAGCCGCGACCATCCGCTGATTTTCGCAGGAACAACAGGAGCAGCCATGAGTGTAGCGAGAAAAATTCCCGAAATTAATTCCAACCAATTTCCGGTCAGCGAATCGTTGCCGGTCAACGGCCCGGCTGCCGCGGTTGTTATGGCTGCCGGCATCGGCTGCGCCACCCTCGGCATAGACACGCTGCTGGTCGAGGCTGGGCCGAAGTTTTTCGAGAAGGCGCTGAACCTGTATCCGCCCGTCGGCCCGCTAGCGGGCAAGGTCGTTTTTGAGATTTTGGCTTTTGTGATTAGCTGGATCGTCCTTGGCCTGGGTCTCAGGGGCAAGAACGTCAATTTCCGGCGTTGGGCGGCCATAGCGTTCGTGCTGATCTTGATCGGACTGCTGGGAACGTTCCCGCCAGTATTTGAGTTCCTGGCCGGACAGTGAGGAGAGTTTCCAGACCATGCGTGCACGTTCGCTGGTGCTTTCCGTCCTGCTGTTCTGCGTGTCGGTTCCCCGGGCGCACGCCGGCCCGCCATTCCTGACGGATGATCCGGAGCCGGTGCCCTACAAGAACGCCGAGTTTTACATCTTTTCCCAGATGGATAGGGCGTCGGATGCGACCAGTCTTGCCGGTCCCGCCTTCGAGTTTAACTACGGAGCGGCGCCGAATTTGCAGTTGCACGTCGTCGCTCCGCTGCAATCGGACATTCAGGAGCATGGAGCGAACCACTTCGGCATGGGCGACGTGGAACTCGGCGCCAAGTATCGCTTCATCCAGGAAAAAGGCTGGCGCCCGCAGGTCGGCATCTTCCCCATGTTCGAACTGCCCACCGGCGACAGCCACCGCGGCCTCGGCAATGGAGAGACGTGGTACAAGCTTCCAATCTGGGTGCAGAAGGGGTTTGGACATGGCTGGCAGAGCTATGGCGGCGGCGGTTACATCGTCAACCCCGCCCCCGGCATGCGCAACACGCCATTCTTCGGATGGCAGGTACAGAAAGAGATCAACAAGAAACTGACGCTCGGCGGCGAATGGTTCAATCCCGGCCGCCAGAGCTTCGCCACCAGGAACTACCACCTCGTAAATCTCGGCGGCATGTACAACTTCTACAAGAACGTCAGCCTGCTGTTCACCCTTGGACACAGCTTCCAGGGCCCGGCGCATACGGTAGCCTACGCGGCCTTCTACTGGACCTTCGGAAAGAAGCCGGAAGAGGAAGAAAAAGACAAGGAAAATGAAGCAAAGACGGCCCGCATGTCCTCGCTGATGCGTGGGCCGCAAGGCGCCGGCCTGGCCCACCCATAAAATCTGAGCGGCGAATGGCCGCCGGTGCGCCTGCTGGGGCCGGAAACCCCCGCCCAATGCCGTTTTCCGCCCATTTCCATTACCAAAGTTTCCGCCGTTGTGACCTCCGTCACAATTCGCTTTGGCCAGTGCACCCTAATCTGTGCAGGACGAGGGAATCTTGTGCATTTTATGAAGAAGAGCCTTTACGTGCAGCCGTCTCCTGCGCAGCTAGCCGGCGCTTATTTGCTCACCGCGCTGGCCTGGCTCTTCGCCTCCGATCGAATTCTTGGCGTGTCTGGGATAAGCGCCGCGCAGGTGGTCCGCTTCGCGGTTGTAAATGGATTTTGCTTTATCGGCCTGACCGCCTGGCTCTTTTACCGGCTGCTGGGCAAAGTACATACCCGGGCAGAGGAGGTAGTTCGCAAGCAAGAGACCTATGCGGATGAGCTGTTTGAAGCGGCCCCCGAAGCCGCCTGCCTGGTCGGTCCTGATACTCGCGTTCTGCGTGTCAATGAGCAGTTCACGCGCATGTTTGGCTATGACAACCAGGAGGCAGCGGGTCAACACCTGGCCGACCTGACTGTGCCGGCCGGGATGACGGTTGACAAGCGGCTTGATGAGGAAATGCCGCGCGTGCGCAAGGATGGCACCCGCTTGTACGTCTCCATGGTGACCACGCCGGTCAAGGTGAACGGCCAGGCAGCGTTGCGCGTTATTTACCGTGACCTGGCCGAGCGCAAGCGTGCCGAGCAGGAGTCCAAGGCGGCGGCGGAGCGGCTGAAGGCCATCCTGGAAAATGCGCCGATAGGGATCGTAGTTACCGATTTCAAAGGGCGCCTGCTGGAAAGCAACGCCGCGGCGCACCGGCTGCTGGGGTACACCGCCGGCGAGCTTGGCGCCATGTCTTTCGTCCAGTACACCCACCCCGACGACATTCAAAGAAACCTGGAGCTGTTCCAACAGCTTCAGGATGGAAAGGTGCAGTCTTACGAGCTGGAGAAGCGCTTTATCCGCAAGGATGGAAAGGTCATATGGGGACGCGCCGTAGCTTCCAGGCTGGGCGGCGAGCTGTCGATCTCCATGATTGAAGACATCACGGCGCGCAAGGAGATGGAGCAGCAACTCCAGGCCACGGCACAAAGGCTCACCGCAATTCTCAATCGCGCCCCCATCGGCATCGATTTGTCGGATGATGAGGGCCGTTTCCTGGAGACGAACCCCGCCTTCGAGCGCATCACCGGCTACTCGGCCGGAGAGTTGAAGGGCATGACCTTCTACGACCTCACGCACCCCGGCGAGCGCGCGCGCAATCAGGAGTATATGGCGGAGCTCAAGGCGGGGAAGGTGCAGTCCTACGAAATGGAAAAGCGCTACCTGCGCAAGGACGGCAAGACCATCTGGGTGCGGGTGGTGGGCTCCAGAGTAGATGCCGGACACACCATGGGAATCGTCGAGGACATTACCGAGCGCAAGGAAGCGGCGGCGCAACTGCAGGCCTCGGCGGAACGGCTGCACGCTATCCTGGAACGCGCGCCCGTGGGCATCGCCATTACCGATCGCAAAGGCCGCCTGGTCGAATTCAACGCGGCGCTTCTGCGCATGTGCGGGTACTCGGCGGAAGAGCTGAAAGGCACGAGCTTTACCAGGTACACGCACCCGGACGACATTGCCGAGAACCTGCAATTGTTCAACCAGGCGGCCAAT
This sequence comes from Candidatus Korobacteraceae bacterium, assembly GCA_049519515.1. Classification (GTDB taxonomy): domain Bacteria; phylum Acidobacteriota; class Terriglobia; order Terriglobales; family Acidobacteriaceae; genus CAWBRT01. The sequence continues at coordinate 1,005 of JBEKQR010000348.1, read as the reverse complement.
GGGGCGCTGCCATCGGTTGAAATCCAAAAGCGTTTTATGCGCAAAGACGGCCAGGTCATCTGGGTGCGGGTCATCTCTTCCGGCCTCAACAAGGATTTCATGATCGGGATCGTGGAAGATGTCACCGCCCGCAAGCAGGCGGAGCAGCAACTGCGGGAGACGGCAGAGAGGTTGCAGGCCATCCTGGAGAATGCGCCGGTGGGGATCAGCATCGCCGACCCGCGCGATGGTCGAATACTCGAGAGCAATGCCGCCTATCAACGCATCGTTGGCTACTCCGCGGAAGAGCTGAAAGGGATGACCTTTAAGAATTACACGCATCCCGACGACCTGCCGCACAATCTGGCCCTGCTCGACGCAATTAACACAGGCAAGTCGCAGCACTACGAGCTGGAAAAGCGCTACCTGCGCAAGGACGGCAAGACAGTCTGGGTACGGGCCCGGCGCTCACGGCTCAACGGCGAGCACAGCATCGGAATCGTCGAGGACATCACCGAGCGCAAGCGGGTGGTCGAGGAGCTGCGGCGCAGCGAGGCCCGTTTCCGCGGCCTGATCGAGTCCAGCATCGTCGGAATCCTTGTTCGCAGCGCCGACGGGCGCGTTACTTACGCCAATGACGCCTTTCTTGCCATTACCGGCTACACCAGGGAAGACGTGGCGGCCGGCATGCATTGGCGCGATCTGAGTCCTCCCGAATATCAGGCGCGGATCGATCAGAACGTGGAGGACATCCGCCGCACGGGGAAATACCGGCCGTATGAAAAGGAGTACTTGCGTAAAGACGGCTCGCGCGTGCCGGTAATGACCGGAGGCGCGCTGACGGAAGCCGGCGATGTGGTGGTCTTCGTGGTCGATCTGACCGAACGCAAGAAGCAACAGCTCGAATTGGAACGCCTGGCGCGAATTGTGGAATCGGCCGACGACGCCATCTTCTCGCTTTCACTGGACGGCCTGGTTCTGAGCTGGAACGAGGGTGCGGAGCGCCTGCTTGGATACTCCAAAGCC
>JBEKQR010000347.1:0-5147 GCA_049519515.1 Candidatus Korobacteraceae bacterium | reverse complement strand
ACCAGCCCCAGGGCAAAGGCGTTGACCAGCGGATTGCCGGAGTAGCAGGGCTCGAACTTGGTCTCGCCGCCCAGGTTCGGCACGCCGAAGCAGTTGCCGTAGGAGGCGATGCCGCTGACCACGCCCTCCAGAATGGAATGGTTGCGCCGGATGGCGCTCTGGTTGCTATTTACTGAAGTGGAGGCGGGGTCCCCGGCAAACGCCGTTGTTGCTCGGGTGCCAATGGGGCCGAAGCGCAGCGAGTCCATGACCGCCACTGGGCGGGCGCCCATGGTGAAGATGTCGCGCAGGATTCCGCCTACGCCGGTGGCAGCGCCTTGGAACGGCTCAATGAAGGAAGGATGATTATGCGACTCGATCTTGAAGGCGCAGGCCCAGCCGTTGCCGATGTCGATGATTCCGGCGTTCTCGCCGGGACCCTGCACCACCAGCTTGCTGCGCGTGGGCAGGCGCTTCAGGTGCACGCGTGAAGACTTGTAGGAGCAGTGCTCGCTCCACATGACGCTGAAAATGCCGAGCTCGGTAATGGTCGGCTCTCGTCCCAGCCAGTGGAGAATTTTCTGGTATTCGTCAGAGGTGATCCCGTGATCGCGTACCACCTCTGCCGTGATGGCTGACCTCTGCGGGGAGTTCACAGTACATTCTCGCATGGCTGCAAGACGATGAAAAGCACGGTGATGGGTCAATTTGAATTTCCACAAATAGGAGTGCACTGTTTTTGGCCTGACGTGGGTCCATACCTCAGGTTAGCGCCGAAAAGCTGAAACTTTTCTGCCGCCGGCACATCAAAAAATTAAGCTCGAATAACTCCGAGCAGCTTGGACGGCGGGGAACCTGCCGCCAGTTCGAGCACCCTTGAAGTCCCCCATTCGGGGCTTCATGGGTTTGAAAGAAAAAAGGCACGGGCGACCGTGCCTTTTTCGTTCCTGACCCGGAAAACCGCTAATTGCTGCCGTTGACTGTGCGCAGCTTGCCGCGCATGAAGTGGTACGGCGGCCAAGGCCCGCTGAGCGAGATCTCGTAGTTCTTGAATTGCCGCATGGCGCTGTTGTAGCGGGTCTGGTACTTCTGCAGCGAAGTGGCGTCGATCAGGTGGGCGATGTCGATCACTACGCCGGCGTCAATGCGCTTGCAGGTGATCTCCTGCTCCAGGGGAGCCAGCAGCTTGTTCACCTGCACGGAAACGGCCCGCGCCTTGGTCTGACGCTCGCGGTCGCGGGAGGCGATTTCATGCAGCCGCTCCAGGTACTCCCCGCCGGCGCGCGCGGGAGGCCGCTGCAGGATGGCTTCCGGCAGAATGCCGTCCTCTCTCATCATCACCTTGATGTGCATTTCCGCCTTGCCCCGGAGCCGTTCCAGGCTCTCGTGAAACGTCCTGCGATTGCAGCGCACGGCGTGCCGCAAAGCGTCGTCGGATTCGAAGATGGTGGCGAAACGGAAGGGCAGCACGGTGCACTGCCGGAAACACTCGCTCACCACGCGCGCATGCTCCATCACCGATTGCTGGCCCAACGGGGCGCTGCGGTCGTAGGCACTGACAATGACGAGGAATTCTCCGCTAGGAAAACCCAGCACGGTTGCGGAATTGACTCCACTGAGATGCTCGATTTGAAACGGACGCCGGACTCGACTTGGTTGCACCGAGCTTTGCTCGGTAATGCAGTACGCGTACCACGTCATTTCTGTGTCTCCGGACAACCCGGGCGACAGAAGAGGAAGTCGCGGGGCTGGTAGTAGGCCGTGATGAAAGCAGTCGCTGATATTCCCGGGATAAAAATGGGAGAAAAGAGACAGATCCTCTATGGTCGGGACCGAACATGTAGCCAATTAACCTTATCTTATCCTACTTCTTCTTGGCTGCTAATAGCAACCAAGTCTCTGGCGAAAGCAGGCCAGCCACCGGAGAATGGACGGCCTTGAGCGGTGCTGGGATGGAACGGCGGGCGATTCCGGGCAGTTTGGGGATACGTCCAGTAGCCGCTTGGCCGCAAACCGCATGGCCTAATACTGGATTGTTTGCTCACGATTTACGGGTCCCCGAGTGGCCGGAGTTCCCGGCAAACGCCGCTTTTGAGGTGGTTCTGTGGCAGTCCGTCCGGCCATCTTCATGCCTGCCCACAAATCGGTTCAGAGCTGACCATACGGAACGTACCCGGCGGCATCTAAGTTTCAGTATAAGTTTCTCAGGCGGTGTGGTCTCTCCCGGCTGCGAGGTGCAGATCGCCTGTTTACCGGGCAGCGGCGAAGACACCGGTCGCTGGGGAACCCCCTGGGTGAGCGCATGCACCCTGATCCCCAACCCGCAGCTTCATTCTCTCCCGAACAGTTCGTCGTGCGGGTGTTCTCCGAGTTCAGCCGCGAGACGGTGCAGCGCCGCTGGCATGCCATCAACGTCATCGTTCGCATGAGCATGCTGGCCGGGCTCGACCTGCAACTGGAACCGGCGCTCAACCTGATCTGCGACATGGCCGCCGAGATCATCCCCTACGACCGCGGCCTGGTCTACTTCTGGGATGAGGACCAGCAGCACATGCACCTGCGGGTAACGCGCAACCTGGAGAGCCCCAGCCAGGAGGCCTTCGCCCGCGGCAACCTGCTGAACTTCTGGACCGCCAAATTCCAGCGGCCGCTGATTGCCCCGCGCGGAGCGCACGCGCCCGTGGACATGCTGCTGGATGCCGTAGGCGCAAATTCCGTGCTGGTGGTTCCGCTGTTCGTGCGCACCCGCGTTCTCGGCTCGCTGCAGTTGTTCGGCCCCACCCCCAACACCTTCAGCGAAGAAGACGCGCAACTGCTGTGGATTCTCTCCCTGGTAGCCGAAACCCTGCTCACCCGCGACTATGCCAACGAGGCGCTCATCAAGTTCGCCTTCACCGATTTCCTGACCGGGATGAAGACCCGCGGCTACTTCGAGACGCAGCTTGAGCGCGAGATAAAGCGCGCCGAGCGCAGCAAGGGGCCGCTGGCGCTGGTCATGATCGACATCGATCATTTCAAGAACCTCAACGATTCGCGCGGCCATCACGTGGGCGACGTGCTGCTGCGCGACCTTTCCTCCATCCTGATGAAGGACATGCGCCAGATCGATACGGTGGCGCGCTACGGCGGCGAAGAGTTCGTTGTCATCCTTCCGGAAACCAACAACGTCGGCGCTTACCGCGTGGCCCAGCGCTTGCGCAAGGCGGTGGAAGGGGCCCGCTTTTTTGCCGGCTCGCCTTTGGAGGTGGTCAAGCTGACCATCAGCCTGGGAGTGGCCGTCTTTCCTCACGACGCGCAGTTCAAGCGCGACCTGATCGAGGCGGCCGACGCCGCCCTGTACGAAGCCAAACGCGGCGGCCGCAATCGCGTGGCGCTATGCTCGGAATTGGAGAACAAAAAGGAGGTCTCGTGAGAGCCTGCCGCGCCGCCGCTCAGGCAAGTTGCAGACCCCGGCGGTGCGCTGGCAGCCCTCGCAAGCATGCATCTGAAGCAGTTTCGAGTTTCAAGTTTCAAGTTGCGGATCAATTTTCGAAACTTGAAACTTGAAACTGTTTTCTAGCTTTTTGGCGCCAGCCGGATAATCTTCGGCGCCTGCCCGGTTTTATAGACCAGAAGCGTGCGGATGAACGTAATCACCACCTTGCCTTCCTGGTTGTAGCCGGTGGTTTTCACTTTGACGATGCCGACGTTGGGGCGCGATTTCGATTCGCGTTTTTCCAGCACTTCGCTCTGCGAATAGATGGTGTCGCCATCGAAGACCGGGTTGGGCAGGCGGACCTCGTCCCAGCCAAGGTTGGCAAAGACGTTCTGCGAGATGTCGGTCACGCTCTGGCCGGTCACCAGGGCGAGGGTGAAAGTGGAGTCCACCAGCGGCTTGCCGAACTCGGTCTGCGCCGAGTAGTGATAATCGAAGTGGATGGGCGCCGAGTTTTGCGTCAGCAGGGTGAACCAGACGTTATCGGCGGCAAGAATGGTTCGTCCCAGCGGATGCTGGTACACATCGCCTACCACGAAGTCCTCGAAGAACCTGCCTTTCCAACCTTCTTTAATCGCCATGGCTCTCCTTGCGCGTGTGCAAAGTGTCAACTGCTACTTCCGCCCTCAACATTTAATCATTTTTCTTTTACAGTGGAATCCATTATCGTGTCCACGAGCCGCAGCACTACTGGTTTCAGAGACGACTGCTTTTTGTAGCGCTGGCCTCCAGGCCCGCGCACCTTGGCTGCCGGCGTGAACGCCGCCAGGACAGCCGGTCTCTCACCCCAGCAAGCCAAAAGCAGGCTTGTTGGGGACCCCAGTCTGGAGACCGGCGCTACTATTCGGAACCATTAACACCTTGGCAGGATCTGAAATGAACTACAACACGTTGATCGTCACCGAGCGGCAGGGAATCGCCCAACTGACGCTGAACCGCCCGGACAAACGCAATGCCCTCAGCCATGAACTTATCCAGGAGATGCTGAGCGCCTTGGAAGAAATCAAGAACGGCAGCAGCCGGATCCTGCTGCTGAGCGGCTCCGGCAACGCCTTCTGCAGCGGCATGGACCTCGACGAGTTGCGGACTTTCGCCACTCGCACCCCTGAGGAGAACCTCGCCGATTCACGCCTCATAGCCCGTCTGCTGCGCGCCGTCTACGATTTCCCGCGGCCGACCATTGCCGCCGTGCTCGGGCCGGCGGTGGCGGGCGGATGCGGAATCGCGACCCTGTGCGACTTCACCATCGCCTCGACGGATGCCAAGTTTGGTTACCCGGAAACGCGCATCGGGCTGGTGCCGGCGCTGGTCTCCGTGTGGCTCCGGCGGCAGATCGGCGACAAGGCCGCACGCAAGCTGCTGCTCAGCGGCGCCCTCGTTTCCGCGCAGGAAGCCCTTGCCATGGGGCTGGTGACAGAAGTGGTCGAGCCCGGCAGGTTGCTGGAACGGGCGGGTGAGATCGCCTCCGGGCTGCTCAAGTGCAGTCCGGCAGCGCTACAGGCCCTCAAACGGGTGCTGCATGATTTTTCCGAGCGCGACATCGACTGGCAGCTTGAGATCGCCATCGCCGCTAATGCGGCCATGCGCGCCACCGCCGACTTCCGCGAAGGCCTGAGCTCGTTCCTGGAAAAACGCCGGCCTAAGTGGTCGGGTGACTAGCCATAGAGGCTCGTTCGTGAAAAGCGGGTGGCCC
>JBEKQR010000346.1:0-5158 GCA_049519515.1 Candidatus Korobacteraceae bacterium | reverse complement strand
GATGTGGGGCACGGCGCATTCGGCGGCTAGAAGGCTCCCGCGGGTGCGGGAAGGGCTGACTTTGTTTGCTGCGCACTGGGTTGAAGCTTTCGCTCGCGAACCCGTTCCGCGACCCTTTGCGAGGCGAACCTGGCGCCGGCAACGAACCGCATCAGCGGCCCGAAGCTCCACGCCGCGGGCGCCCCGACAAAATGCAGACCAGGCGCGGAAGACTCAAAACCTTCGTCAAGGCGCGGGAACCCGTTCACGCGCTCGATGCGCTCCAGAACCGAAGCCGAAAGGAAAGGATACTCGGCGATGTTCACCTGATAGCCGGTGCCGAGCAGCACGCGGTCCACCACGCGCTCGCTGCCGTCGTTGAGGCGCACGCACAGGCGTTCACCCCGGGTGTACGCCCGCTCCACAAAGAGACCCGTGTATATCGGGACACCACCCCCCAACCTTTCCTTGACCCAGGGTGCGCCACCCGGACAGACGCAGCGTACTCCCCAGCTATCCTGAAGCGAACGGGGCAGGCGGCGAAACAGATGTGGCCGCTCCGCCAACTGGCTGACGAGGGCGGGGCCGACGTCCGAGGGTCCGTACAACATCCAGCCGAGTACGCCCTTGTGCATCCAGGGCCTTTGGCCGAACCAGCTCACCTGCGGTTCGCGAACAACGACAGTCACGCGGGCGCCGGCCTCGTGGCACAAGGCGGCCGATTCCAGCGCGCTCTGCCCGCCGCCGACGATCAGAACCTCCTGGTCGCGGAATTGTCTAAGGTTCGTCTCTTCCGCAGTGTGCGAGACCAATGTCCCGGGAAGCCCGTCAAAAATTTTCGGCTTGCGCGCAAAAGGCTTGATCCCGCCTGCCACCACCACCCTGCGGGCCACCAGGCCCTCCCCACGGTCGAAAGTCAGGCGATAGCCCGCCGGGTCCAGATCAATCCGCTCGATTGTTCGGGAGTCAACGGAAAGTCCAGCCTGCCGCGCGAACCAATGGCCGTAATCGACAAAGTCCTCGACCGGCACCCTCTGGGACATCGTCTTGCGCGCAAAATCGCCAGTAACCACCGGCGGCGGAACCGCCCTGACGCGCCTGCCCACCGCATTGGCGAAGGCATGTACCGAAAACGCGGAGTCCGGGTCGCTGAGATGCGACGCCTCGCGCGGAGAGCGCAACACCATGCCTTTCGGCATGTGATGCGACCAGAAAGACATGACCTCGCCAAAGATGCGCATCTCCAGGCCCTTAACCTGGCGGAGATGAGCGGCACACGAGAGGCCGTACGGGCCTGCTCCCAAGACAGCTACGTCACACTTTTCCATGATTCCGACTCCTTACTCCCCAAGGAATGTTTTTGAAACAAGCTCTGATCAGCGCTAGCTTTTGCCATGCGCGCTTGGCAACCAGGTACGCCATGAGAGGAACGTCCAGCAGGGCGGGAACTGGATCGTCGATGGCGAAGATCGGCGAGTCCTGCGGCGAGAATAAGCCGCGAAGATACGCTTTCCAGGACAACGTGCCGCGCACAAGCTGTTGCAAGGCGACAGGAATATCGGTGCCCAGGCGCATCCAGGAGATGCCTGGGACGGCTTGCAGTTGCGGAACCGGTTCACCCTGGGCCAGCAGCCACAACAGATAGGAGAAATCTACGCCCGCGCGCGCGCCCAGCGTGTGCCATCCCCATACCCGCGGATTCACGTCCAGGAGCCTGTACCTGCCGGATGGATCGCGCTTGAATTCCACTTCGACCAGTCCAGTCATGCGCGCTGCCGCCAGCACGCGGGTCGCAGCGGCGCGCAAACCGGGGTCTTGAACCGTTTCTACGAAGGTGCTTGACCGCCCGAAGTCGATGGGAAACTGGCGCGTGCGGCGGGCGACCACGGAAGCCAGTTCACGTCCTTCACACCACAGCGCAGCATACGAAAACTGCGCCTCGCCACCGCCCGGCACGATCTCCTGGACCATGACGAGTTCGGCGGGCAGGAACCTGGTTGCTTCCTGGTAGCGGGCCAGCAGTTCCTGGCGATCGTTTACCAACCAGGCCTTTTCCGAGGTGAAAGGGTTCGATGCTTCTCTAAGCGCGGGCTTCAGGATGACGGGGAACTGGCAATCGAGGCTTTCCAGTTCCTGGGAGTTCCTGGGACAGAACGTCCACGGCTGATCGATGCCCAAACTGTGCGCAAGCTTGTACAGGGAGAGCTTGTTGCAAACCTGCTCGAGGGTCTCCCATGGCGGCGTCGTCAGGGTATAGCAGGAAGCCAGCGCATCGTAGGAGCGCGCTACCAGGCCGACCGTCTCGTCCGCCGTGGGAACCAGCAACCAGCCGTGCAGCTTTTCCGTTTCCGCCAGGCGCAGCAGGAAACCGGCGTCATCAGTGTCCTCCGGCCAATGCACTACGCGCGCCACGTAACGCGACCAGGCAGCGAGTTTGTGTTCGCCGCGTTGCAGCAGTACGACTGGAATTCTGCGCCGTCCCAGACTGCGCACCACTCCCAGCCCGCGGTAGTCCGCGCCCATGACGACTACGCCGCCCGGTTTCGGAAGTCCACGCGCGCCGCACTGGCGCGTGTCTCCAGTGGCGATGGTTGCTAGTTGCAGATTCTCTGTCTCCAAAATGATTCCTCTGGATCGGTTCTCGAGTGGGTGTATTCGTTTTCGAGCTGTCATGCTGAACGGAGCCGGGGTCCCGGCAAACGCCAGTCGTGCGTTTGCTGGGGTGGCGGAGCGAAGCATCCCCACACTGCTTGCAGCAAAAACGGAGCTGAAAGTTTTCTATAAAGGCCCAGGACGGCGCGGAGTGGGGCACTCCCCTGGGATGCTTCGCGTCTCCTCTGGAGCCGCTCAGCATGACACCCGAGGTGCATGTTGGACTTCCGCGGGGTATACATTTTAGAAAACTACTCTAATCGCGGTGTTTGCTGACGCTTGCGGCGCGGGACCTGGGGCACCCATCAACTGGCTCTTTATCTTTGAGCATTAGCCGATGTGCCTGTAGAGCAAGTTCCCGGTGGCCGTCAACCAGGCGTCCGGCAGGCGCGAGAAGACTCGCTTTGCCATGCCTATCTTCCAGCTAGCCCGGCCAGGCGCGGCGGAAATCGCGGGATATCTCCAGTACGTCACGGTTGTCCGTTTGGCGCCCAAGCGGTCCTTGAACTGGACCAGTCCCTCGTTGTTCCATTCCGAGCGCCCCAGATCAAGCTCCAGGAGCCCTTCTCTCTTTGCATCCTGGACGGCTTTCCAGAACAGCAGCGGCATGCCGCCGAGATTGCTGAAAGCCTTGTCCGAGCAGCCGTACTTGTAAACCACTGTCCGCCGGAACTGCAGGGTCAGCATGCTGGCAATCGGCCTGTCGCCTTTTGAAACCATGCGAATCCTGCTTTTTTCGCCCATGCAGTCAACCAGGTTCTGAAACCATGCGAACGGCTGCGGCGCCAGCTCCTGCCGGCGGCGGGTGACCACCTGCAAGTCGTAAAATTTTCGCAAGAGCGCGGGCGAACGGCCTTCTTCGTAGACCAGCTTTTCCCGCTCCGCGCGGTTGACCTTTCGCTGAATGCAGTCTTTGTGAAATCCGCTGAACAGTTCGGCCGCCGTCGGGCTCAGATCCAGCCGGTGAAGGCAGAAACTTTCCGAGCTCTCCAGGCCGCTCTCGCTGCCCGGCAGCAGACCGAGAGGCCTGAACTCAATGTATTTGTGCTTGCTCCGTGCCGCTTCCTGCTTGAGGCCAGACAGTAAGCGCTGGAACTCTTCGCTGCCGTTAACCAAGGGTTCGCAGTGGTCAGAGAAGGGAAGGGACACCAGGCGGCGGCCGGTCAGCCAACTGTTGACACGGCAGACTGCCAACCCACCGGTAAGCTCTTGGCGCGGCGAGGAGCTTGTCAAAACAAAAGGTTCGTAGCCATAGGTTCGCCGCAGCGCTTCCAGCCACTCGGGCAGGTGAAATACATTGGCTGCCGGATGCCAGGCCAGCAGCTCGCTCCAACGAGGATCATGCAAGGGATCAAGCTGGTACAAGATAAGTCCTCCTTTTAAATAAGGTCCCTGCGCGAGCAAACATTCTCTTTACGCGCTGCCGGTCTATGGCCCATTGGTCAATGGGGGCTGTGGCCGTTGGTCCAGTGTGAAGCGAGTCAACCTTCGACCCATCGAGCATGCTCAGGTCAGACTTCCCAGCCTCCTACTGCTTCTTTCGTAGTCCGCTAGTGGGTAGCACCGATTCGCGCGTCAGGGCCTCCGAACTAAGCTGAGCTTCGCGAATGCACCACATTCGCAATCATTCGCCTGGCCAGGGAAGGTATATCGATGAGAAGGTCTCGTGGCAGTTTTTGTATTTTATTAGCGGTTTCCGTGCTCCTGATGGCGTGCCTGTTCTTGCTTGCCGCCTGCGGAGGATCAGCCGGGCCAGCCGCAAACGCTTCCACGGCCTCTCAGCCCACGGGCGGGACCACGCCCGGCGGCACTGGCGGTTCGTCTCCGGGCTCGTCATCTCCCGGCTCATCGGCGCCCGGCTCGCCGTCTACGCCGCCGAGTGCGGGCACCCCCGCGGGAGCGACAACTTACTTTGGCACGGAACCTTCACATGCCACTTACCTGCCGCGCACGGACGCCTACTGCGCTTCCGCGGTCGTTTCCAATTCGTGGGAACCGAGGCCGCAAAACTACCAGGCTAATCACACGGTCCTCAACCCACCCTTTGGCTGGGCCACCGACAATGACGGCTCCGTTCCCTGGGGAGCCAAATTAGCGCAGGTCACCGGCAACTTCACCGGAACAACGACTGAAATCCTGCAATGGGCCGCCTGCAAGTGGGGCATAGACGAAAACACCATAAGGGCGGCTGCCGTGCAGGAGTCGTATTGGGACCAGAGCAACCTGGGCGACGTGTGCGGGCCGGTAGGGGAAGCTTCCTACGGCATCCTTCAGATCAAGAACAAGGATTGCTCAGGCGCAATCATTCACGGTGGCTACCCAGCCACGACCAAGTCCACGGCCCTGGTTGCCGACTGGTACGCGGCCCGCATCCGCTCCTGCTACAACGGCGACTTCCATGGTTGGCTATATAACGGCCAAACCGTTGACCAGGTCGCGGCCAAAAACGGATGGGACTACGTTTTTTGGGCATGCATCGGCTTCCATTACTCGGGGAATTGGTCGCCGGGCCAGCAGTACCAGCTGC
>JBEKQR010000345.1:0-5174 GCA_049519515.1 Candidatus Korobacteraceae bacterium | reverse complement strand
AGCTGGCGGAACCATTCCTCCTGCTTGTCAACTGCCTTGCGGGGAACCAAGCCCACAATCTCGCCGGCGAGCGGGGTGGCGCCGTAGCGCGCGGCCTCGCGGGTTACGGCCTCGAAGACGCGGGGAATGGGGGTCTGATCGACGTCGGTCAGGTTCATGGAAACCTGCCCCAGTTGGCGAACCAGCACTCCCATGGCCTTTACGCAAGGCAAGCCGCCGCCGGAGGAGCGCACCGCCCTGGCCACCTTCCTGGCGATCTCCAGGTTGCTGGTGTTCAGAAAAATGTTATAGGCCACCAGAAACTTGCGCGCTCCAACCACGGTTGCCCCGGCAGTGGGATGCAGGCGCGCTTCGCCGAAGTCGGGCAGGCGGTTGGGGTCGGAGACAATTTCCTGGCGGAGACGCTCGAACTGGCCGCGACGAATGTTCTCCAGATTGACGCGCTCGGGACGGGTGGCGGCGTTCTGGTAGAGATAAACAGGGATGCGGTAACGTTTCCAGATCTCGGCGCCAGCCCGGCGCGCCATCTGCACGCAGTCGTCGAGGGTGGCGTCTTGCAGGGGGACGAAAGGCACAACGTCGGTGGCGCCGATGCGTGGATGCACCCCATGATGCCGGGTGAGGTCGATCAATTCGGCCGCCTTGCCGACACCGCGCAGCACCGCTTCCAGCAACGGCATGGGCTCCCCCGCCAGGGTGGCAACCGAACGGTTGTGGTCGGGGTCCAGGTGGCGATCCAGCAGGTAAACGCCATCCATCCGCATGGCTTCGAGAATGGCGTTGACCTTGGCCTGGTCGCGGCCTTCAGAGAAGTTTGGCACGCACTCGACGAGCGGCGGCATATTCACACCAGCGAAAAATCAATCGTACGCCGGCGTCCTTCCACCCCAGTAAGCCCAAGGTTGCCGGGACCCCTGGTCCTAGCCGGCGGGCTGCGTTTGCCTATGCCTTCCTGGCTTCAAAGCCCGCCGCCGAGGGCGGCGGCGCTACTTCCAACAGCTTGCCTATTTGCTTTTGAACCAGGTGTACCCCAGGCTGCCCTGCAGGGAGGCGTTTATTCCCGGGTTGTGGTGGCCCAGCGAGGCGTTGGAAATATGCACGGCGCGCAGCGTCCAGGTAATGGCCCGGTCGCGCTTGACGAAGATGTGCATGCCGCCTCCGCCGCCGGGGGTGAAATTAAGCTGCGAAGTGTCGCCCGGAGGAATGTTGACGTTGGTCCAGAGCAAGCCGGCGGCCACCTCTGCGAAGGGCACGACACGCCGGCCACGGGTGAAATTCCATTTCAGGTCGATGGGCGTGAAGCCGAATCCGTAGACGTTTTGATAGCCGCTCCAGAAGACGTAGTCGACCGGGGTGATCTCGCCGGCCAGTTCGAAGGTGCCACGCAGCCAGCCGCGTCCCATCTCGCCGGTCATGACGCGCCCGATGCGGGCTCCGGCGCGGAACATCTGCACGTTTGTGCGCTCTCCCAGGCCGCTGCCGCCACCGGCAAAGACCGCGAAATTCCAGTGTTCTTTGCGCAGCCCGGCGGCATCATCGGCCGCTGGGGCGGCGCCCTGGGCAACGGCTGAGCAGGAAAACAGGAGAACAACGATCCAGGGACAGAGGACCAAAAAGGATATTTTGCGGAACCTCATGCGGCCCATCCGTAGTGACTGGGATAGTAATCTTCTCTGGATTGTACGCGGGAAAGGGAATAGGGGATAGGGAATAGGGAATAGGGGCTGCGATCGGCGGTTAACAATAGTCACAACATTTCAGTGCAACAGAACTGCGGATCATTCGACTCCGATCGCTGGGCTCAACGCAGTTGTACACAGCGGCTAAAAGCCGCATTTCCTTTTTGGCGCCACATCCCGCGCCTGAAGGCGCGGGCTTCCACGTGAATTAGGACATTAATTATGCAGGGCTTAATAATCCCTATTCCCTATTCCCTAATCCCTAACCCCTAACCGGCGACTTCCTCCAACTGCTTCTGGTCGATGTCGAAGTTGGCGTAGACGTTTTGCACGTCGTCCTGGTCTTCCAAGGCTTCCATGAGGCGAATCATGGTGGCTGCCTGCGGCCCTTCGAGCTTGATGTAGTTCTGAGGAATCATGCCGATCTGCGCTGCCTCGGGCTTGATGCCCGCTTTCTTGATGGCGTCCAGCACGGCTTCGTAGGCGGGAGGGTCGGTAATGACTTCCCAGTTATCCCCGTCGTCCTTGATGTCGTCGCCTCCGGCCTCCAGGACGATATTCATCAGGTCGTCTTCCTTGGCCGCCGACTTGGGAATGACGATGTCGCCCTTCTTGTGAAACATCCAGGCGACCGCGCCGGCTTCGGCCATGTTGCCGCCGTGCTTGCCGAAGGCGTGCCGGATCTCGCTGACCGTACGGTTGCGGTTATCGGTGGTGACCTCCACCAGAATGGCGACCCCGCCCGGGCCGTAGCCTTCGAAGGTGATCTCCTCGTAGCTGACGCCGGGCAGCTCGCCGGTGCCGCGCTGGATGGCGCGCTTGATGTTGTCGCCTGGCATGTTCTCGGCCTTGGCGGCGGCCACGGCCGTACGCAGCCGGGGATTCTTCTCCGGATCGCCACCGCCCTTGGCTGCCATGGCGATTTCCCGGATCAGGCGGGTGAAAATCTTGCCGCGCTTGGCGTCCAGCGCGCCCTTCTTGTGCTTGATGGTGGCCCACTTGGAATGGCCAGACATGCGCACCTCGTCGAGTGTAAGGATTTGGTCGGTCGTGCCGGACACCAGCAACTTACGGCTGCAGGAGACACGATTAGTGCCGTTTCAATGGTGCAGGCAATCAGGGATTATAGCACGCGTCCGGCCAGGCGCTTGCCTGCCGGATGCGAACTGCTCAACTCGAACGCTTGTGATCCGACCTGGAGCGCAACCTTGCGCCCGAACTGCCCTGCGTCGACGAGTCTTGTGGCCGGGGCTGGTTCTCTTCGGCGGTGTAGACAACAGAGGGCGCGGATGGCTCTTGCTCCGCAGCCGGGTGTTCCGGAGGCAATATGACCGCCTCTCCCGAGCGCACCACCTTCCGCTGCTCCTCCACCCCGGCAAACGCAACTGCGGCGTTTTGCCGGGGACCCCGGTCTTGCCGGCGGCGGGCGTAGGCGTAGATGACAGCCAGCAGCGGCGGCGCCAGCAGAACTCCCCAGAACGGCACCAGAAACCCCAGCACAAGCGGGGCAAGAATCGATGCCCAAACGGGAACCCGGTTCTGACGGCGCATGAGATAAGGCTGAAGAACGAGCCCTTCCACCAAGGCAATGACGGCGTAGGCAATCAGCAGGCCGATCCACCGCTCCCACGGCGCCTTGGAAACCAGCAAGGCCATGGCCGGGCCCAGCAGCGCCAGCACCGGCCCAAAGTGCGGCACGAACTGCAACAGGGTGCCAAGAAGCGCCCAAAACGGCGCCCACGGAACGTGCAAAATCCAGAGCGCCGCCAGCCACAGCAGGCCCACTATGGCAGCGTCGTAGCACTGGGCAACGAACCATCGCCTGAGGGCGCCAAAGGTGAGCTCGAAATGGTGACGAACGCTCATGATGCCAGCCGCCGGTCTCTGCCGCCAATTCTAACCTTGATGGCGCGGCCAGCGGGGCGGAGACACCGCTTTAAGGAAGATGCAGAGCGGCCCATTGCCGGCCAGGCGGCAAGAACTAAACAGGCTGCTGAAAAGTCTCTGTATCCACCAAATGCAGATCCTCGCGGGCTGAAGCCCGCTCGGGATATTGAAAATAAAGGGCCGTTACGGCGCGGCTGAAGCCGCGCCCCTTCAAAAATGATTGAGCATTCGAGTTTTTCAGCAGCCTGTAAAAGCGGCGACAAATAAAAAGGGGAGCGGCGTCCCGCTCCCAAGTAGGAGAGAAAACTGATGGGTCACCTATTAGACGAGCGAGAATGCCATTCGGCTAGCGTGGGGAGAGAAATTTTTATTATGCAGGTTTACTGTGTGTATGCAGCCCTGGCCCAAATTTCCTGGCCCAAGTCCCCGGCTGGCGCCCCGCCAGGGCCGTGCTACACTCGAAACTTAGGCAAGGCATATGAAATTCGGCGTTATCGTCTTCCCCGGCTCAAATTGCGATCATGACGCCTACTGGGCGTTCAAGGAACTGTTCCAGCAGCCCGCGACCATGCTCTGGCACGATTCTCACGACCTGGAGAACTGCGACGTCATCATTGTGCCGGGTGGCTTTGCCTACGGAGATTACCTGCGCACCGGGGCCATCGCCAGGTTTTCGCCGATCATGGAATCGGTGCAGCGGTTTGCCGCCTCCGGCGGGCTGGTGCTGGGCATCTGCAACGGATTCCAGATCCTGTGCGAGTCGGGATTGCTGCCGGGCGTGCTGATGCGCAACCAAGGCTTGAAATATATCAGCAAGCCGGTGCAGATCCGCTGCGAGAACAGCGATACGCCGTTCACCAACGACTGCCGAAAAGGAGAAGTGCTGACCGTGCCCATCGGGCACATGGAAGGCAATTACTTCTGCGACGAAGCTACCTTGAAACAACTGCGGCGGCAGGACCGGGTCATCTTCCGCTATTGCACGCCGGCGGGGGAGATAACCGCCGAGGCGAACCCCAACGGTGCGCTCGATAATATTGCCGGCATTGCCAATGAAGGCTTCAACGTGCTGGGAATGATGCCTCACCCGGAACGCGCCAGCGAACCGGCCCTGGGCATGACCGACGGGCTGAAAATCCTGCGCTCGCTGGTGTCCACCCCAGCAAACGCAACAACGGCGTTTGCCGGGGGCCCCGGCTCAATGCAGAGGCATTGTAGTAAGCGCCAGCGTCCTTCTGGTCACTCGATCTTCCGAATTTTGATCCGCTGGTTACTCCACGTGTCTTCGTAGAATCCCTCCCTTGGGACCATATACCACATGGTAAATAACCAATCATTCACTTGACAGCACGTTTATTCAATGTCAGTTTTGCTTCGATTTCTCTAAAAAGACTTGGTGCTGTGAACCTTGGTAGAGCAAGGCTTAGCTGTTGTGTACTTACCCGAGTGGTATGCCTTTGCTGGCCAAGCGGCCCCGTTTGGAATTGCAGCCTGCCGGGAACAGAAATTTACTTGGTCTCTGAGCTTGAATTCTGTGTTCCGGTAGGCCGCCTCGGGAGACTACCAATGCGCAGAGCCTTCCCCTGCCTACTCCGCCATAAGCAGCTC
>JBEKQR010000344.1:0-5251 GCA_049519515.1 Candidatus Korobacteraceae bacterium | reverse complement strand
TAAATTCGGCTATCGTCTTAAAGTTTTCGCCACGAAGCGGCACCGGGGTCCTCAGACTGAGCATGTCGGGACCAGCGATTGCCGAGATACCCGTCTGGGTGCGCCTTACCCACGGGATCACTGACCCGTAGTCAAATCGAATCACGAGTTCCATGTTCATCCGAACCTGTCCGCGCTTGCCGATAACAAGACGCAGCAGTTCAGGCGTTTCATTGCGAGGCGCCATGCAATCGACGAGCACGACCGATCCGCTGTCGGTGTCAAATTCGGTCTCGAGAATAAGAGTCCCTTCACGGTAGCGGCGAGAAATCACCCGGATTGGTTCCGCGGGAGATATAGACCAATGCCCGTGATCAGCAGTTCCGAGCAGCGCAGCGAAACAGGCAGCGGAGTCAAAGTGCGGAAAGCAGAGCCAGTCGAATACGGGAAGGGAATTGCATCGGCATTAATTGTAGAATACCGGTGTCGCTTTCGGAACGTATGAGCACGCTGATGGATCCTGCAGTGCTTCCATGATCAGTACAATTCGAGTGATTCAGCGCTGGAAAAAAGAGATTTCGACTAAATACTAGGGAGGACGGAACAACGTATCGTGTGGGTCCAAATCTGCTCCGATATCGAGAGACTCGCCATGAGAGAAAAGGCCGCATCCCAGAAAAGAGGTCCCTGATGACTGCCTCCCGTTCCGACGCGCTGGTACTCTTCGGTGTGACGGGCGATCTCGCCCACAAGATGATCTTCCCGGCACTCTATGCGATGGCGAAACGGGGTGCCCTCCAGGTCCCGATAATCGGTGTCGCCTTTCCGAAGTGGAGTCTGGCGCGTCTACGCAAACGTGTGACGGACAGCATAAAGCGATCGGGCGGAATCCATAACCAGCGCGCCCTCCATCATCTTCTGTCCCTGCTCAGGTACGTGAGTGGGGACTATAAAGACCCGGGCACGTTCACAGAGATAAAAAAGGAACTGGGCAGCGCTCGGAGACCAGCGCACTACCTCGCTATCCCGCCCTCGCTTTTCGGTACGGTGATCAAAGGGCTTGGTGCCGCGAACTTGGCCGACCAAGCGCGTGTCATTGTCGAAAAACCATTCGGACGCGACCTGGCCTCCGCGCGGCAGCTCAACCAAGTTGCGCACGCGGTGTTCCCGGAAGACTCAATCTTCCGCATCGATCACTTCCTCGGGAAGGAGGCGATCATGAATATCCTCTATTTCCGCTTCGCCAATTCGTTCCTGGAGCCGATCTGGAACCGCAACTACGTGGCCAGCGTTCAGGTAACCTTATCCGAGGATTTCGGCGTGGGAAAGCGCGGCGCGTTTTACGAAACCGCCGGCTGCCTCCGCGATGTGATCGAGAACCACCTATTCCAGATCGTGGCGCTGCTTGCCATGGAGCCACCGGCCGGCAGGGACTTTGGAGCCGTGCATAGCGAGAAGGCCAAGGTTTTTCAAGCCATGCGGCCTCTGGAGCCCAATGACTTGGTGCGCGGCCAGTATGTTGGCTACCGGAAGGAGCCAGACGTGGCGAAGAGTTCCGACGTCGAAACTTTCTGCGCTTTGCGGCTTTTCATCGACTCATGGCGCTGGGAGGGGGTGCCGTGGTATCTGCGTTCCGGCAAATACCTGGCTCAAACCGCGACCGAGGTCCTGGTGGAGCTAAAGCCGCCGCCGCAGAGGCTTTTCGCTGACTCAGCGCCGACAACCGGCCGGGCCAACTACTTGCGCTTCCGGCTCTCCCCCAGCGCGGCCGTCGCCCTCGCCGCTCGCGTCAAGCTAGCAGGGAAGGAGTTCGTCGGGGAACAGCGAGAGCTCTACCTGTTTGAAGAACGACCGGGAGAGGAAGCGCCCTACGAGCGGCTTTTGGGCGACGCCCTGATCGGCAATGGAGCGCTCTTCACTCGTGAGGATGCGGTTGAAGCCGCTTGGGCGGTGGTCGATCCAGTCCTTAAAACCCACCACCGGGTTCGACGCTACAAGCGCGGCAGCTGGGGCCCGAAAGAGGCTGACGCGCTGATCGCTTCAGACGGCTGTTGGCACAACCCCAGCCTCAAGGAGGCATCCGGATGATTTACACAGACCCCATCGCTCATGGACATCATTGACCTCGTTGTCGGTAAACCCATCAAGACCAGTGACAAACGCGCCGAGCAGATCGGTCCGGCGCAGGGTATCCCGATCTTTGGTCTCGAGGCGCTCAGCTTGGCTGCTTACGGCCCGGAAGCGGCCCTCAGCCTTCTGATTCCGGTTGGCCTGCTCGGCGTACGATACATCATCCCCATTAGTACCGCGATTATCGCCTTGCTCGTGATCCATCTTCCTCTTCACGCTGATCGGCGGCGCGGTGGCCGACCGCGCTGAGAGACGGAAGATTCTCCTCGCCTCCCAGTACGTGCAGATGGCGAGCGCGACGCTGCTCACTGGGCTGGTGGCGACAGGACTGATACTCGTTTGGCATATCCTCTGTCTCTCGTTCGTCTGCGGCTTGGCCCAGGCCTTTGGCGGGCCGGCGTACCTGGCGCTGATTCCTGCTTTGGTCAAGAGAGAAGAAAATCCCAATTTGAGACTGCCGACCATCAATGTTCAATTTTGATCAGTTTTTGCCATCCCGCACTTCGATAATACCCACGGCTGAGTTTCTGCCCAGGCCATAAGGGCAAAGCACCGGCTGTAGGTTCTTCGTCAAGCGGCGTAACGAGCGTTTTACTCCCGTATTCCCGTAGCGCATGCTACTCGGTCCCGGATCCTGGGGCCATGCTTACAATTTCATCGAGGGTCGGCGCGCGAGTGTTGGCCGGCCCAGAACAGGTGGCGGGGCCATGCACGGCGACATTCAATCTGCCGGGACACCTCTGGCTGAGCTGCGGGAGGCATACCAGAGTCTGCCAAAGCACGCGCGTACGCACGTCATAAGCGTATTAAGCGCCCTGGCGCAAGAACAGCAGAAATAACCACCCAAGATGTAGTTGAGTAAGACGACGAGAATTTGTCTCACAGGATTTTGGTCGCACCGAGCGGCTCCCGCTAATCAAGCGGCTTGAATCGACTTTAAATTTGCCTCGTTTTGCACAAGTTAATCCTCGAGTTGGCCAAGGCACGATTTTGAGCTGTACATCTGAGGAGAATAACCATGGCTCATGTAGTGTCGGTGACGTTGGCACGCGAAGTCTCGCCGCTGCCATATGCGTATAACGCTTTGGAGCCGTACATCGACGAGCACACGATGCACGTGCACCACGACAAACATCACGCGGCATACCTCACAAACCTGGTAACCGCGCTGCAGAAACATCCCGAACTGCTGGAGAGCAAGCCGGAAGACCTGCTACGCAATCTGAACGCCGTACCTGAAGACATCCGTACCGCGGTACGGAACCATGGCGGCGGCCACGTGCATCACGCGATGTTTTGGACGTTGATGAAGCCGAACGGGGGCGGTGAACCGACCGGCAAAATCGCCGAATCGATCAAGAAAGAATTCGGCGGGTTCGACGACTTCAAGACCAAATTCAATGACATCGGCCTTAAGCATTTTGGCAGCGGCTGGGTGTGGCTGGCGCGCACCGATGCCGGAAAATACGAAATCCTCAGCCTGCCGAACCAGGACAGCCCGTTTTCCCAGGGCATGATCCCCATCATGTGTAACGACCTGTGGGAGCATGCGTACTATCTGAAGTACCAGAACCGCCGCGCAGAGTATCTGCAGGCATGGTGGAACGTGGTGAACTGGGAGGAGATCAACCGCAGGCTGGAGGAAGCGGCACGTGCGAAGTGATACTTCTTAATGTGACGTGCCGCGATTGCCTGCACTGTGGAGCTGGGGCAATCATGGGATGTCAGGCGTATTCACGGAGATCGTGGGGCGGCGACCGGGTTTGCTGTGTCGCTGGCGGATTGACACTGCGCTGCTACTCCGCAGGTTAATCCCGCTGCCGCGGAAAACCTCTGGCATCCGCCAAGCGCAGCTAGGTGGGGGCGCAGGCGTACGAGCTGACACTCCGGGCACCGAGGCAGTTATGAGTATTCTCAACGATAGGACATTTACGCAGCCAATCAGTCCCGTCACGACACTTTTTATGCTCATGTTCCACATTGGTGCGGTCGCGGCTTTGTTCATGTTCAACTGGAAAGCGATTGGCCTTGCTTTGCTGTTGTGGTGGGTAGTGGGAAGCTTCGGCATCGGTTTGGGGTACCACCGACTGCTCACACACCGCGGCTACAAGACGCCAAAGTGGGTTGAGTATTTGCTGACCGTCTGCGGCGCCCTAGCTCTCGAAGGCGGACCGTTCTTCTGGGTCGGGACGCACCGTATACATCACCAGAATACGGACAAGGATGGTGATCCCCACTCTCCCCGGGACGGCGGTTTCTGGGCGCATATGGGGTGGATCATCACCGGACGGGCGCTGCACAACAACGCACCCGGCCTTCTGCCCTATGTCCCTGACCTCCGCAAAGACAAATTTCACACCTGGATCAGCAAGTGGCACTGGGTCCCCGTTGCGGTGCTAGCGGGGGCTCTGTTTGCTCTTGGTGGATGGAAGTACGTTATGTGGGGGATCTTCTTCCGGACGGTAATCGGCCTGCACGCAACCTGGCTTGTGAATTCGGCCACTCACATTTGGGGGTCGCGACGCTTCGCTACCAGCGACACTTCCACCAACAACTTCTGGGTCGCTATGCTGACGTTTGGTGAAGGCTGGCACAACAATCACCATGCGCATCCGCAGTCTGCCCGGCATGGTCTCGCCTGGTACGAATTCGATCTAAACTGGTACGAGATCTGCATGTTGCGGGTGCTTCACCTCGCTTCAGACGTTAAGCTGCCCAGGCTTCAGCGCGCTGACAACCCCGGCTCGTAGAATAGGAAACGTGCGCGGGCGCTTCGGTTCCCCACGGAGAGCTTGACCGAAAAGCACGACTAAAGAGCCAGCCTTAACAAAAGCTGCGAGTCACAATCTGGGGAGGGAGAATCGACATGTCGAGGATGACGGCCGTTCAGGCGGCGGTTCGGGTATTAGAGCGCGAGGGCATCACGATGGCGTTCGGCGTCCCCGGTGCCGCCATCAATCCGTTCTATGCAGCGATGCGCGAGCACGGTGGGATTCGCCACATTCTGGCCCGCCATGTCGAGGCCGCCTCACATATGGCAGACGGCTACAGCCGGGCTGTGCCAGGAAAGATCGGCGTCTGCCTCGGCACCTCGGGACCGGCAGGGACAGATATGATTACGGGCCTCTACGCTGCCGCCGCC
>JBEKQR010000343.1:0-5256 GCA_049519515.1 Candidatus Korobacteraceae bacterium | reverse complement strand
TTTACGTTGTTCTGGGCGATCGGTTGTACACCGATGGCAGCGGCAACGTCAGCCGGACGCTCGGCGTCGAGATGGAAGATCTCACCGGCGGCCGCATCGATTGTGAACCTGACCCGGCGGTTGCCGCCGATAAGATCCTCGATCATATCGAACGCAAGCGCGATGCGCTGCGAATGAATGTCAGGAAGGAAAGAAAGCTGTTCGACATGAAGTCGAGGCGCGAACTGCAATGAGCAAAATCATCGCTTCTCTGGCTATCAGCGGCGCGCACCAGGTTGTGGGCGCGGCTCAGAGCCTGGTGACGAAGGCTGTCGCTGCCAAGGGCGCCGATTGCGCGGTGGGCTTCCCCGATACAGCCTATGCCTTGCCCGTGATCTACTCCCTGTTAGGCCAACGGGTGGAGCGGCTGGCAGACATGGAACCGGTGCTCGAGGAATGCAGGCGGCTTTTGCCCCCGGTCCCAGAGGAGACCGCATGGCTTCCCTATCTAGGCAATGCCCTGGACGCGGGCATGGCGGCGCTGTTCGCTTGCGAGCTGATTGAGGCCTGCAAATACCTGATCGGCCCTCATCCGGTGAATGGCATCTGGCTGGGAGCTGCGGGCGACGTTATCATCCGCGAGCGCGGCATTGAGTTTGTCGATGGTTCTGCCCCGGGAGTTGCGGCGGTGGTAGGCGCCGCCCCTAGCATCGAGGATGCCGTCCGCATTGCGCGCGAGCTGCAGGAAAAGAATTTATACGCGTTCATTGCGGGCGAAACCGGCGGAGTGTCGTTTGCCGAGCAGTTGGCGGAAGCGGGAGTCCAACTCGGCTGGGAGACCCGCCTGGTCCCATTCGGTAAGGACATCTCGGCGGCCATCTACGCACTCGGATTTGCCAGCCGCGTAGCGCTCAGCTTTGGCGGCGTGCGCCCGGGCGACTACGCCCGCAATCTTGCCTACAACAAGGACCGCACCTTCGCGTTCGTCATGGCGCTCGGCGCCGTCAGCGAGGCGAAGTGCGCGGCCGCCGCCGGGGCGCTGTGTTATGGCTTCCCGACAATCGCAGATACCGTCATCCCACAGATCCTTCCGAGCGGGATCTGCACTTACGAGCACGTAGTCGGCGGTGTGCCAATCGACCGCATCGTCGAGAAGTGCCTGGAAGTGCGCGGCTGCAAGGTGAAGGTGACGAAGGTCCCCATTCCAGTCGGATACGGGGCAGCCTTCGAAGGCGAGCGCATCCGCAAAGAGCAGGTTTATGCGGAATTCGGCGGCAATCGTACGCCGGCGTTTGAATACGTCACCACGCGTGAACTCGGGGAGATCGAAGATGGCGCGATCACCGTAGTCGGGCCTGACATTGACGAAGTCGCCGCCGGCTCGGCTTTGCCGCTGGGTATCTGGGTCGAGGTGGCGGGCCGCAAGATGCAGTCCGACTTCGAGGCTATCCTGGAGCGCCAGATCCATCACATGATCAACGGCGCCGAGGGTATATGGCACATGGGGCAGCGGGACATGAACTGGATGCGCATCAGCCAATCCGCTCACGCCCGTGGTTTCAGGATCCGCCACTTCGGCGAGATCATCCGCGCCCGATTCTTGAACGACTATCCCGCGATCGTGGATAAGGTCCAGGTTACCCTCTACACCAGGCCGGAAGAGGTCGAGGGACACATCGCCGAGGCGCGGCAAGCCTATCGCGCACGCAACCAGCGTATGGCGTCGCTGACCGACGACAGCGTGGACACGTTCTACTCCTGCCTGCTCTGCCAGAGTTTTGCGCCGAACCATGTATGCGTGATCACCCCGGAGCGGGTCGGGCTATGCGGCGCGTACAACTGGCTGGATGGAAAGGCAGCGTACGAGATCGATCCCACGGGCCCGAACCAGCCGCTTTTGAAGGGTACGTGTCTGGACCCGGTGCGCGGACAGTGGGCGAATATCAACCAGTACGTCTACGCCAACTCCAAACAGACCATAGAGGTATTCAATGCCTACTCGCTGCTCGATCACCCCATGACGAGTTGCGGCTGTTTCGAGTCGATCGTGGCGTTGCTGCCGGAATGCAATGGCGTGATGATCGTCAACCGCGAGTACGCAGGCGACACCCCCGCCGGCATGAAGTTCTCCACGCTGGCCAACATGACGGGGGGCGGCCAACAGGTGCCCGGCTTCATTGGGGTTGGCAAAGCCTACGTGTCCAGCCGCAAGTTCATTGCCGCCGAAGGCGGGCACCAGAGAATTGTGTGGATGCCTCGCGAGCTGAAGGACACCTTGCGGGAGGATCTGGAAGAGATCGGGCGCGGGTTGGGCATCGAGAACTTTGTCGAGATGATCGCCGATGAAACCATCGGGACCGATGCGGCAGCGGTTCGGGCGCACATGGAGCGCGTAAACCATCCGGCGCTGGCGATGTGGGACGTCACCGCCCCATCGCCGGAAGCGGCAGCGGTTGACTCCGCCAAGGCGCCGGTTGTGAAACCCGTACCCGGCGAGTCGCAAGCAGTGCCTGTAACTGGAGCCGGCGAAACGCCCGTGGCCCTCGTCGAGCCGCCGCTTCAAAACGAAGCCTCGGTACCAGCAGCCGCTGTGCCCGCGCCGGCAGTTCAGCCGAGTGCGCCGAACGACGAAATCGGGCAAATCATTGCGACGCTGGAACGCGTGCGCAGCGTTCCCCTGCGCGTCCGCGAGCAGGCGGGCATGAGCCCCGAGCAGCAGATTGGCGTTTTGCAGGCCTCCACGGCGCTGCATCTGCTTCATGCCGGCGCCAACATGCTGCTGATCGAGAGCGGACTGGTGCAGGCGACGGCACCCAGCTTGCCGGCATTAGGCAGTATTCAGTCCGCACTGACGGCGCCATCCTCCACACCCGCTCCACCTGAAATTCAGCGTGAGTGGGCAAAGGCGCCCGTGCCGAAGATCGAAGAGCGTCCGATCAGTTCGGCGCGCATAGCCGTCCCAACCTCCTTCAGCCTGCCGCCCGAAAAGTCGACCGTGAGCATCACCACTGTCACTCTGGGCGGATCGGGGACGCGGAGCTCCGCGGTTACGATCGGCGGCGCCGAGGTCCTGCCGTTCCGCTATTTTGAAGGTAATATCGGCCACCGTCCGGTGGTTGCCATGGAAGTGTTTGATCAGGCGCCCAAAGGTCATCCGGAGTGCTTGCGTGCCGCCTACGGCGATCTGCTGAACGATGCGCCGGCGATGGCGCGATTCTGTGTTGAACAGCTCGGCGCGGAGGTCATCAGTGTACGGCTTTTGGGCACGCATCCGGAGAACGGCAACAAGTCGCCGGAGGCCGCTGCCGACGTGGTAAAGGACGTACTCAAAGCCGTCGGTGTACCCCTCATCATCACCGGAGTAAATCATTTCGAAAAAAACAATGCGGTGATCAAGCACATCGCCGCGACGTTTGCCGGTGAGAACCTGTTGCTGAACTGGGTGGAGACGGATAACTACAAGACGATTGCCGCCGCGGCGCTGGGCTACGGCCACTGCGTAGTCGCGCAGACGCCTATCGACGTCAACATGTGCAAGCAGCTCAATATCCTGCTGGCCAATATGGGCCTGACTTCCAACCAAGTTGTGATTGATCCCCTGACGTCAGCCTTAGGCTATGGGCTGGAATACACCTATTCGGTAATGGAGCGCATTCGCACGTCCGCCTTCACCGGCGACCCGATGTTGGCCATGCCCATGCTCTCGATGCCCGGTTACGAAGTGTTTCGCACCAAAGAGAGCCGTGCCGCGCGCAGCGACTTCCCGCTGTGGGGCTCCGAGAAGGAACGCGGGGCATTGTTGGAGATTGCCACCGCCATGAGCTTCCTTAACTCCGGCGCTGATCTGCTGGTGCTGTATCACCCGGTGGCAGTCCAAACCATGAAGCGGAAAATCAGGGAGATGACATTCGGCGGGAGCTGAGGAGACACGCGACAATGGCGCTGACCGGGCTACAAATCTTTAAGTTGCTGCCGAAAACCAACTGCGGCGAGTGCGGTGTGCCCACCTGCATGGCGTTCGCCATGAAGTTGGCGGCCAAGAATGCGGAGCTTTCTTCCTGTCCGTATGCGTCCGAGGATGCCAAGAACACCATCGGCGCGGCCAGCAAGCCGCCGGTTCGCCTGGTAAAGATCGGGCCGGCGGAGCGTGAGGTGGCTGTGGGCAATGAGACGGTGATGTTCCGTCATGACAAGACTTTCGTGCATCCCACGGCCATCGCCATTGCCTTTCCCGATGACGAGCCGCTATCGGAACTTGCGCACAAGTTGGCGGAGGCGCGAGAGTATTGTCTGGAGCGCGTGGGGGAAAAACTCCGGCTCGACCTCGTCCTCATCGACAATTTCAGCGAAGAGGTGAAGCCCTTTGTAGAGCTGGTCAAAACCGCGGCGGGCGCAACGGGCATGGGCATCATCCTGCGGAGCGGCAATCTTGAAGCGCTCGAGGCGGCACTGCCGGTACTGGAGGGAAAGCGTCCGCTGATCCATGCGGCTACGCCCGCAAACGCCGAAGCCATAGCCGCGCTGGCGTTGAAATACAAGGCGCCCGTTGTTGCCCGCGCCGCAACCTTGGACGAACTGGCGGCGCTCACCGCGAAGCTGGCCAAGTTGGGAGTGCGGGATATGGTGCTCGAGCTGCCAGCGGAAAATGCTGGCGCTACGCTGCAACACAACACTGTCATTCGTAAGGCGGCGCTGAAGGGCAATTTCGAGCCGCTCGGATACCCCATTATCAACTTTGTGAGCGGGCGTGAACCGGCGTCATTGGTCGCCGATGCGTCTACTTTCATCTGCAAATACGGCTCGATTGTGGTCTTGGACGTCCTGCAACTCGAGGTCTTGTTGCCGTTGATGATGCTGCGGCAGAACATCTACACGGACCCGCAAAAGCCCATCCAAGTGGAGCCCAGGGTATACCCCGTGGGCGAACCTGGCCCCGACGCTCCGGTCATAGCAACGACGAATTTTTCTCTTACCTACTTCCTCGTCTCCGGCGAGATCGAAAACGCAGGCGTGCCGGTACACCTGGTAGTCGTCGAAAGCGAGGGCATGAGCGTGCTGACGGCGTGGGCCGCGGGCAAGTTCTCCGGAGCCAAGGTGGCCGCTGCGGTAAAGGCGAGCGGCCTGGAAGCCCGGCTCAACTCGCGCCGGCTGATCATACCCGGCTACGTCTCGCAGATCAGCGGCGAAGTCGAAGAGTCACTTCCCGGCTGGAGTGCTGGTTGGTCCCTGCGAGGCCATAGACCTCGCACCGTTCCTCAAGCGGCAAACTGCGCGGTG
>JBEKQR010000342.1:0-5268 GCA_049519515.1 Candidatus Korobacteraceae bacterium | reverse complement strand
GGCGGCTTCATCTACGGCCGCCAGGGAATCAAAGACGCCTACACTACGGGGCGCGGCCGCTTCCTGATGCGCGCCAAGGCGGCCATCGAGCACCTGACAAAAGAGCGCGACGCCATCGTCGTCACCGAGATTCCGTACCAGGTGAACAAGGCGCGGCTGATCGAGCGCATCGCCGAGCTGGTCAACGGCAAGGCCATCGACGACGTCTCTGACATCCGCGACGAGAGCGACCGCGACGGCATGCGCATCGTCATCGAGCTCAAACGCGGCGCCGAGGCGCAGATCGTGCTGAACCAGCTCTTCAAGCACACCTCGATGCAGGAATCGTTCAGCATGATCTTCCTGGCGGTGGTCAACGGACAGCCCAAGGAGATGGGGCTGATCCCGGCCATCCAGCACTTTATCAATCACCGCATCGACGTG
Source organism: Candidatus Korobacteraceae bacterium (assembly GCA_049519515.1). Taxonomy (GTDB): domain Bacteria; phylum Acidobacteriota; class Terriglobia; order Terriglobales; family Acidobacteriaceae; genus CAWBRT01. The sequence goes on along the minus strand of JBEKQR010000342.1, from coordinate 4,845 downwards.
GTGCGCCGGCGCACCGCCTTCCTACTGCAAAAAGCGAAGGATCGCGAGCACCTCCTGGAAGGCTACAAGATTGCTCTCGACAACATCGAGAGAATCATCAAGATCATTCGTGCCAGCGCATCCCGGCAGGAGGCGAAAGCAAACCTCCTGCGGGAGAGCTATCGCATTACCGATAAGCGGATCGCCGACAAATTGGGCGTCGGACCCAAGATTTCAAAAGCGCAGGGCGGTGGAGCTGAACTGCAGTATGCCAGCGGTCCGTTAAGCGGCAAGCAGGTCGATGCCATCCTTGACCTTCAGCTTTACCGTCTGACCCGGCTCTCCAGCGACGAGATTCTGAAGGAACTGGATGAAATCCGCGAGCGCATCGACGAGTACGAATCAATCCTCGCCTCGGAAAAGAAGCTGCGCGGGGTGATTGTCGACGAGTTGAAGCAGATCAAGAAGGACTACGGCGACGCCCGCCGCACCATCATCCAGGACGAAGCCAAGGAGATCCGCCTGGAAGACTTGATCGCCGACGAGCAGGTGGCGGTCACCGTCTCCCATGCCGGCTACCTTAAGCGCACTCCCATCTCCACCTACCGCCAGCAGCGCCGCGGCGGCACCGGGCGCAAGGGCATGAGCACGCGCGAAGAGGATTTCGTCGAGCACCTGTTCATCGCCTCCACCCACGCCTACATCCTGGTGTTTACCAACACGGGCCGCGTGTACTGGCTGAAGGTATACGAGATTCCGGACATAGCCGCCGCCGGCAAGGGCAAGCACATCGGCAACCTGGTTTCTTTGCAACCCGGCGAAAGCGTGCGCGCGCTGCTGCCGGTGCGCGAGCTGGAGGAGGAGAACCGCTACATCTTCTTCGTCACCCGCAAAGGCACGGTCAAGAAGACGGCGCTGGTCGATTTCTCCAACGTGATGTCGCGCGGCATCATCGCCATCGGCATCGAGAAAGACGACGAGTTGGTGGCCGCGCAGCTTACCGATGGCCAGCAGATCATCTTCCTGGCGACGCACGAAGGCATGGCGGTGCGCTTCGACGAAGACGAAGTCCGCGCCATGGGCCGCCCGGCCTACGGCGTGCGCGGCATGAACCTGGCGCCCAAGGACTACATCGTCGGCATGGCCGTCACCGGCAAGCAAGCGCCCGCGCCCGAATCCGAGGAAGCTGCGCCTAAGCGCAAGAACAAAGACAAGTCCGAAGCCGAGCAGGCAATTCCCAACCTCATTCTCACCGTCACCGAGAATGGCTACGGCAAACGCACTCCGGTCGATGATTACCGCCTCACCGGACGCGGCGCCAAGGGCGTGATCAACGTCAAGACCACCGAGCGCAACGGCCGCGTGGTGGCCATTCTGCTGGTAAGCGAGGAGTCGGAGGCCATGCTGATCTCGCAATACGGCAAGATCATCCGCATGGGCACCGACAATATCCGCGAAGCCGGACGCGCCACCCAGGGCGTCCGCCTGCTCAGCCTGGAAGGCGGAGACAAGGTGGCAGCCGCCGTGGTTATACCTGAGGAAGAGCAGAACGGTAACGGCAACGGAGAGAGCGGAAGCTTGCTGCAGTAGTTGAGCCGGAAAGCCCACCCTAGCGCCCAAAAACGGGCGCGAGGGTGGGGCACCCGGCAGCGTTCATTTTCCTCACCTCGACAGGGGTGGCCCACATTTGCCGCAGTTGCAAATGTGGGGCGAAGCCACACTCACATCCCATATTTAGGGCTGCGCCCTAAATGTGGGCCACCACGAAAAACAGTGATGCCCCACGTCGCCGGGTGCCCCAGGTCCCGCGCCGCGCTTTTCGGCGCTGACCTGGGAAAGGCCCCACGTCAGCCCAACAACGGGGCGGGACGTGGGGCACCCAATGTGATATTTCGCTGTACTACTTCTTCACCGGCGCGGCGGCGCTTTTGGCCGCCACTGCTTTCTGCTCCGGCGAGGCCGGCGGCGGTTCAGGCACGGAAGGCGCGTGCAGTCCGATCGCTTTGCGCACTTCCACCTCGATGCGGGCGGCGATGTCCTTGTTATCCCTCAGAAACTGCTTGGCGTTCTCGCGTCCCTGGCCGATGCGCTCTCCCTTGTAGCTAAACCAGGCTCCGGACTTCTCGACGATGTTGGCATTGACCGCCAAGTCCACCAGGTCGCCTTCGCGCGAGATGCCCTGGCCGTAGATGATGTCGAACTCGGCCTCGCGGAAGGGCGCGGCCGTCTTGTTCTTTACCACCTTGACCCTGGTGCGCGAGCCGATCACGTTGTCGCCGTCCTTGATGGCCGCGATGCGGCGGATGTCCACCCGCACCGAGGAATAAAACTTGAGGGCGCGGCCCCCGGTCGTGGTCTCGGGATTGCCGAACATGACCCCGATCTTTTCGCGAATCTGGTTGATGAACACCAGGCAGGTGCGCGACTTGGAGACGATGCCGGTCAGCTTGCGCAGGGCTTGCGACATGAGGCGGGCTTGCAATCCCATGTGGCTGTCGCCCATCTCGCCGTCGAGTTCGGCCTTGGGAACGAGCGCGGCCACCGAGTCCACCACGAGCACGTCGATGGCATTGGAATGTATGAGCGCTTCGGCAATCTGCAGCGCCTGCTCGCCGTAGTCGGGCTGCGAGACCAGCAGGTTGTCGACATCGACGCCGAGCCTCTTGGCGTAGGCGGGATCGAGCGCGTGTTCGGCATCGACGAAGGCGGCCATTCCGCCCGCCTTCTGCGCCTCGGCAATGACCTGCAGGGCGACCGTGGTCTTGCCCGAAGCCTCGGGACCAAAGACCTCGACCACGCGCCCGCGCGGGAAGCCGCCCACGCCGAGCGCGGCGTCAAACGAGATGGAGCCGGTGGAGATGACCGCGATGGGAACGATCGCCTCCTTGTTTCCCAGCCGCATAATGGAGCCCTTGCCAAACTGCTTCTCGATTTGCGAGAGGGCTAAATCCAGCGCCCGCGAGCGTTCATCCGCCATAGGTCGAAGCTCCTGGTATTTAAGATTGAAGATTTAAGATTGCAGATTGAGAAAGCAGTTTCAAGTTTCGCGTTTCGTGTTTCAGATTTTACGTTTCTGAAACGGGAATTCGCAGCCCGAAACCGAATCTCAATCTCAATCTGAAATTCCGTACAATCTTAAATCCTCGATCTGAAATCTTAAATCCTTCTTTTTTGACGTTTTCCCAAGCCCGGCGGGCTACAATGCAGTCGATGATTGCGCATCTTCGCGGCAAGCTGCTGGCCAAGCGTCCCAACCAGGCCATCGTCGAGGCCGGGGGCGTCGGCTATGATCTTACGATCACCGTTCCTGCCTTCTCCGATCTCCCCGAGGCCGGGCACGAGGTGGCGCTGCACGTTCACACCCACGTGCGCGAAGACCAGATTGCGCTGTTCGGTTTCCTGCGCGCGGAAGAGAAGCGCCTCTTCGAGAAGCTCATTTCCGTCAGCGGCATAGGGCCCAGGATGGCGATCATCATCCTGAGCGGCATGCCGGTGGGCGAGCTGATCGGCTCGATTCGCGGCGGCGACATCGCGCGCCTGACCAAAACGCCCGGCATCGGCCGCAAGACCGCCGAGCGCATGGTGCTGGAGCTGCGCGACAAACTTGAGGAATTCCAGGCCGCAGCCGCCCCGCCCACGGCGGCGAACGTCCAAGCCGACGACGTGCTTTCGGCCCTGGTCAACCTGGGCTACCAGCGCCCGCTGGCGGAGAAGGCCGTCGCGCAGGCCGCCTCCGGCGGCGACCAGGCCTTCGAGCGGCTCTTCCGCGAGGCGCTGAAGCTGCTGCAACGGTGAGTTCAGCCTTCCAGCTGACGTGGACCACTCCCCAGATTCCCCAGGATAGCGCCGGACTGTCGAAAGAGCGATTGCTACGGCGGCACAGATCCACCGAGCTGAGTGACTTGATACAAAGCCGTGTCCCACGGAGTACACCAATTCCTAGAGCTGTTTCAAAAACATTCCCGGGGAATAAGGCGTGTTCCCTCAGGGGCTAAAGCCCGCATTTTTGTTGGCTCTGGACGGCGTGGCTCAAGGCACCCCAGCAAGTCAAATGCGGACTTGCCGGGGACCCCGCGAAGCCACGCCACTTCAAAGCACTATTTTTCAAACAAGCTCTAATCAGCTCTAAAGCCCCAACGCTTCCACAGACCCCGGCGTGCTAAAGTTGCTTCATGAAAAACTATAATCCTGGCCGTCCTGACGAATCCGAATACCCGCCCTACTCGGCAAAGTATGTCAATCTGGTTCCGGGCAGCGACATTCTGCCCGTTTTCGCCGCGCAGCTTGAAGAGACGACGGCGTTATTGAAGCCGCTTGACGACCGCGCCGCCGCGTTCGCCTACGCCCCGGGAAAATGGACACTGAAGCAGGTTGTTGGCCATGTCGTGGATACGGAGCGCATTTTTGCCTACCGCGCCCTGTGCGTGGCGCGCGGCGAGTCCGGTTCGCTGCCGGGTTTTGAGCAGGATGACTACGTGGCGGCCGGGTCGTTTGGCGAGCGCACGCTGAGCAGCCTGCTGGACGAATTCCGCGTCGCCCGCCAGGCCACCATCGCGTTCTTCCAGAACCTGCCGCAGCAGGCCTGGATGCGCCGCGGCAACGCCAACAAGTTCAGCGTCACGGTGCGCGGCATCGCATTTCTTGCCGCTGGGCACGAGTTGCACCATGTAAAGATTCTGCGCGAGAAATACCTGGCAGGGCTCAAGGGTTAGGAGTCAGGAAATAGGGAATAGGGATTAGGGATTAGGGGTTAGGGATTAGGGAATAGAGAATAGAGAATAGACTGCTTTTCTAGCTAGATCAGGTTAGGGCTTGGTGTAGATGAAAGGGCTTAAAGCCCGCATTTTTGCTGGCTCTGGACGGCGT
>JBEKQR010000341.1:0-5315 GCA_049519515.1 Candidatus Korobacteraceae bacterium | reverse complement strand
CCACGATCTTCCGCGCCTGCTCTTCCCCGAGGATGCGCCCGCCCAGGGTAAGAACGTTGGCGTCGTTGTGCTCGCGCGACACTTGCGCCTCGAATTCGCTGTTGACCTTGGCGGCGCGCACTCCCGGCGTCTTGTTGGCGGCGATGGCCATGCCGATGCCGGTGCCGCAGACCAGAATGCCGCGTTCGGCGCTGCCGCCCGCCACCCGCGTGGCCACCGCATGGGCGAAGTCGGGGTAGTCGCAGGAGGCGGTCGAGGTGGTGCCGCAATCGTCCACCGCGTGTCCGCGCGCCTGGAGATAATTTTTGAGCTTTTCCTTGAGTTCGTAACCGGCGTGGTCGGCGCCCAGAGCAATTCGCATGCAGGGATTGTACCCTGAGGTGTGCTGTTGCGCGGCAGGGAAAATCTCACTATATACCCCGCTGTGCGTCATCTCAGGGTGTCAATCAAGCGAGCGCCAGCGAGCGAAGAACCCCCGGCCTGCTTCAGGGCAAGATGAAGCAAAAAGTTCCTATAGAAAAATCCCTAACGTCACGGGCTGGGACAGACCCCAGGGATGCTTCGCTCCTCCTGCGGAGTCACTCAGCATGACATCCGAGATGGGCTGCTGGTTCGCGCCCGCCTCGATGCCGGCAGAGCCTTGACGGCTTTGGTGTAAGCTGTGGGCATGGCGAAATCCCTGGAATACGCTTACCAGTTCATTCGCTTCGAGGCTCCGGGCCCGGTGGCGCATATCACGCTGAACCACGCGCCCTACAACGTCCTGGTAGTCCCCATGATGGCCGAGTTGACCCAGGCAATCGAGAACCTGGACGGGCACACGGAGGTCAAGTGCATTCTCCTGGACTCCGCCCAGCGCATGTTCTCCGCCGGCATCTCGCTGGAGGACTCCAAGCCGGAGCGCATCTTCCAGACGCTGGAGGCTTTCACCCGCGTCTTCAGGGCCATCAGCGAGCTGGCCAAGCCGCTGGTGGTGGTGGTTAACGGGGCCGCTGTCGGCGCCGGCTCGGAGCTGGCTGCCTTTGGCGACATGGTAATTGCCACGCCCAACGCCCGTTTTGCCCAGCCCGAGGTCCGCATGGGCGCCTTTCCGCCGTTTGCGGCCATCATGCTGCCGCAGATGATCGGTCCCAAGCGCGCTTACGAGCTGATCCTTACGGGTGAAGCCATGAGCGCGGAAGAGGCGCGCTCGCTCGGCTTCGTCAACCGCGTGGTGGAAGAGGCCGAACTGGAGGCAACCGTCCAGGAAGTGCTCTCGCGCATCGCCCAGTTCAGCGGTCCGGTGCTGGAGATGGCCAAGCGGGTGATCGCCAGCAGCATCGGCCTGCCGCTGGATGAGGCCATTCGCAAATCGCAGGACATCTACCTGAATCAGCTCATGTCGCTGGAAGATCCCAAGGAAGGCTTGCGGGCCATCATCGAGCGGCGCAAGCCGGTGTGGCAGAATAAGTGACGCTTCAGGCGGCGGCCTGCTGTTTGGGCGCGCCGCCGCGCAGCGGCAGAAAGAGCAGAAAAACGGTGCCGGAGGCGCCCGGCCGGGTGGCGCTGCGAACGCGGATCGTGCCCCCGTGCTTCTCGATGATGCCGCGCGAAACCCACAGCCCGAGACCGGTTCCTCTTTCTCCCTTGGTGGTAAAGAAAGGCTGAAACAAGGCGGCCACGTGCTGGGCGGAGATTCCGGGGCCGCGGTCGGCAATCACCACCCGCACCCCGGCGAGGCCGTTCCAGTCGCTGCCCCGATGCACGCGGATGCGCAGCCGGTCGCCGCTGTGCTCCAGGGCCTCTATGGCGTTCAAGATGAGGTTGGAGATCACCTGCCGCAGCTCTCCGGCAATGCCCTCCACCGTGCCATTGGGTTCGTATTCCTTCTCCACCGAGATTCCCAGGGTCTGAATCCTGCGCCCATACAGGGTGAGCACGCTATCGATCAGCTCCGGCATGTCAACCGGCTCGGGGCTGAGGCTGGCGCTGCGATGGTACTTCAGGGTCAACTGCGCGATCTGGCGAATGCGGGCGACTTCGCGCTCGGCGATGCCGAGAAACTCGCGCGCCATCGGGTCCAGCTCGAGCGTCTGTTGCAGCAGGTAGAGGATGTTGGTTACGGTCTCCAGGGGATTGTTGATCTCGTGTGCCACGGTGGCGGCCATGCGCCCGGCAATGGCCAGCCGCTCGCTGTTGCGCAGCGCCAGCTCGGCCATGCGCACCGGGGTGACATCGCGCGTAACCGTCGCCGCGCCCACCAGCCACGCGTCCGCATCGCGAATCGGGGAGATGGTGAGCGTGACCATCAGGAGCCTGCCATCTTTAGTTACCCGGCGCGTCTCCAGGTTATCGATCTTCTCGCCCCTGCGGATAGTCCGCATGATGGTGTGGAATTCTTCCATGGCATCGGGCGGGACCAGCATGGAAACGCTTTTGCCGATGGTCTCCTGGGGGGTGTAGCCGTACATCTTCTCCGCGGCTTTGTTCCAGGTGAGGATGATGCCATCCGGCGTCTTGCTCAGAATGGCGTCGTAGGAGGAATCGACCAGGGCGGAGAGCAGCAGACGCTGCAGCCGCGGGTCCTGCAGCGCGTTGGCGGCGATTTCCGGCGAAACGGCGGCGAAATCGCCCCCGGCGGGAGTGGCCTCCAGCAGTTCGCGAACTTTGCCCAGCAGTGCTTCCGGCCCGTCGGTTTTGGACAGGAACGTTTCCGCCATTCCCAGCCCTTCGGGGAGATCGACGGTGCCGGAAAAGACGATGACGGGAGTTCCCGGACGCGCCTGCTTGATCTTCATCGCCATGGCCGTGCCCGAGCCGCGTCCCAGAAGGTGATCGGTCACCACCAGGTCAAACGGCTGGTCGCGAAGCAGTTCCAGCGCCTGAGCCAGGCTGGCGGCGGTTTCAACCGCGTATCCGGCGCTCTCGAGGACAAGCTTGCGAAAATGCAAGCCCGCCGGCTCGTCGTCGATGCACAGGATTTTCGCGGCGCAAGGTTGCGGCATAAGAAGAGCTTCCAAGCTGGGACGAGCCTGCCTAGTTTTGGAGTGGACGAACCGGCGGATGGTTGTAAGAACTAGGGTCCGGTGCGCCTGGGCAGGTACCTGCAAAAGGACAATTGTCATCAACCAGCAGCTTGCGTTGCTTGCGCTATCCTTTCAAAGAACCGCGGCTACGAACCAGCCCCGGTTTTCATGGCCGGCTCCGGGGTTCCCTCTTTCCCTTTCCCCTGGTAAGACTCTTCCATCTCCATGCGCTGATCGAGTACGGCCTCGGCCCTTTGCTGGTCGAACTGGCCCTCCCACTTGGCCACGGCGATAGTGGCAATGCCGTTGCCGATCAGGTTGGCCACCGCCCTGGCTTCGTTGAGGAAACGATCGATTCCAAGAAGCAGCACCAGCGCGGCCACCGGTATCTTGGTCATCGAGGACAAAGTAGCAGCCAGCGCGATAAATCCCCCTCCCGCGACACCGGCAATGCCCTTGGAGGTGAAAAGCGCCACGCCAAGGATCACCAATACGTCCATCAATGACAGGTGGGTCCCAGTTGCCTGCGCCACAAACAGCGTGGCCATCGTGAGGTAAATCGAGGTGCCGTCGGCGTTGAAGGTGTATCCGGCGGGCAGGACCATGCCCACAACCGTTCGTTCGCATCCGAGATATTCGAGTTTGGCCAGCATCTTCGGCAGTACGGCTTCAGTCGAGGCCGTGCCGAAGGTTACCAGGATTTCCTCCTTGATGTAGCGCAGGAACTTCATGAACGAAATGCGGCAGACAGCTGCTATGCCGGCAAGCACAACGAAGACAAACAGGGCCGTCGTGAGATACAGGCATAAGATGAGTTTGCCGTAGGATGCCAGGGTCGAAATGCCATAACTGCCGATAGTAAATGCGATAGCGCCGCCGGCTCCGAACGGGGCCAAGCGCATTACCAGCCGGACAATCCCGAACATGCCTTGAAGAACATCATCCAGCACCGTGAGGAGCGATTGCACGCGCGTCCCAAGATGCGACAAGGCGACACCGAGCAGCACGGAAAACAGGATGATCTGGAGCATATCTCCGCGGGCAAAAGCGCCGACCGCACTGTCCGGAATAATGTTCAGCAGGAAGTCCATCACCCCATGCTGCTGCTTGGCCGCGGATGCATACGCCTGTACCGTCTTGATATCCAGCGTGGCAGGATCGACATGCATCGTGCTTCCCGGATGAAAGCTGTAGCCGACAACGAGCCCGATGACCAGGGCAAGAGTGGAAACTATTTCGAAGTAAACCACCGCCTTGAGGCCGACCCGCCCAACTCTCTTCACGTCGCCCATTCTCGCCACGCCGAGTACTACCGTCAGAAAGACAATCGGGCCGAGCAGCATCTTGATCAGCTTGATAAAACCATCGCCCAACGGCTTCAGCGCCACTCCAAAATGCGGGAAGAGGTATCCGAGCAGCCCGCCGATTATGATGCCCACCAGCACCTGGAAGTACAAAGTCGAGAACAGCCGTTTCGCTCCTGCCTGTGAAGCCATGGTGTTGTCCTCCCTCACTGATCCGTTTGTCTGTTTCAGCGCGGTCCGCTCAGGCGCTGAGGGCCTTCATCTCTCTATATAAATCAGCTTTTCCTTCAAACCCGGTCCCCGGCAGCTCCGGCACGCGAACGTACCCGTTGTCGACCTTCACGCCGTCGGGAAAACCGCCGTACGGCTGGAACACGTCGGGATAGGACTCGCTGCCGCCCAGTCCCAGGCCGGCCGCTATGTTCAGCGACATCTGGTGGCCGCCGTGAAGAATGCAGCGGGCAGGCGACCAGCCATGCTCGCGCAACATGTCCAGTGTGCGCAGGTACTCGACCAGCCCGTAGCTCAGGGAGCAGTCGAACTGCAACCAGTCGCGGTCACGGCGCATGCCGCCATAGCGGATGAGGTTGCGGGCATCCTGCATGGAGAACAGGTTCTCGCCGGTACCCATGGGTCCGGCGTAGTGCTTGCCCAATTCGGCCTGCAGTTGGTAGTCGAGCGGATCACCGGGCTCTTCGTACCAGAACAGGTTGTACTTAGCCATGGCCTCGCCGTAGGCAATCGCGGTTTTCAGGTCGAATTTCCCATTGGCGTCCACCGCCAGCCGCTGGCCGGGCTGGAGAACGCTGAGCACGGCTTCGATGCGGCGGATATCTTCGTCGAGCGAGGCGCCGCCGATTTTCTGCTTGACCACCGTGTACCCCAGGCCGATGTACTTCAGCATCTCCTGCTGGAGCTGCTCCAGGCCTTTTCCGGGATAGTAGTAGCCGCCGGCGGCGTAGACGAATACGCTGCGGTTGGGCTTGCCGTTGCCGTGGCGCTCGGC
>JBEKQR010000340.1:0-5323 GCA_049519515.1 Candidatus Korobacteraceae bacterium | reverse complement strand
GGCGAGGTCCAGTTTACGGCGCCGATAAACTTGCGGCGGATCACTCCCTGGCGGTCGATGATGTAGGTTTCAGGAAAAGCGAACGTTCCATAGAGAGCATTGGAAGAGTTCTTGGCGTCGCGCACGGTGAGCAGTCCGGGCGTGTTCTTCCGGGTGAATTTCCTGTAGGCACTCTCGTCCTGGTCGGTGCTGACGGCCAGGATAATTAGCTTATCTCCCATCTCCTTTTGCAGGGCCACCAGCGATGGCATCTCCTCGACGCACGGCGGGCACCAGGTCGCCCAGAAATTAAGCACCACGGGCTTGCCGCGGAACTGGCTGAGCCTGACGGTGCGATCTGAGTCGGTAATGGAAAAGTCCGGGGCAGAGGTTCCGATGCGCGCCGGCTCCGATCCGCGGCGGCAGGCGCCAATCAGGAAAATTGAGATTAGGGCAAAAACCAGGATGTAACTATTGCGGCGGATCACCCTTCTATAATACTTGAGAGCAGGCGGCCCGCGATGAGGAACGGCACTCCAGCTATCCCGGCAAACGCCCCCAGATCGCCTTCAACAGCCGATACGCCGGCGCCTGCTCCCATTGTCTCGGTTGTGGTTCCGGCGCGCAACGAAGAGGCCAACCTCGAACGCTGTCTGCGCTCGATCGTGGCGCAGCAGGGAATTCCCTTCGAGGTGATCGTTATCGACGATCATTCCTCGGACGGCACGCGCGCTCTGGCCGAGCAGTTTGCAACGGCTTCCGCCGATTCGCCGCGCGTATTTGTCATCGAAGCGCGCTCCCCCCTTCCCGAGGGTTGGACCGGCAAGGCCAATGCCTTGTGGACCGGAGTACGGCTGGCGCGCGGGGAGTGGCTGCTGTTTACCGATGCCGACACGGAACACATGGCTGGGTCGCTGGCGTGCGCGGTTGCGGAGGCCGGGCAGCGCGGTGTGGACCTGCTATCGCTTTCCCCGGAACAGGAAGTGGAGGGCTTCTGCGAGCGCGTGCTGATGCCGGTGGTGTTTTCGGAGCTGGCAGCCGCCTATCGGCCAGGCGATGTAAGTGATCCAGCCAAGCCGGTTGCCGCTGCCAATGGGCAATACCTGCTGATACGGCGCTCGGTTTACGAGAAACTGGGAGGGCACGCGGCGGTCGCCGGCGATTTACTGGAAGACGTGGCCCTCGCCCGCAAGGTGAAGGACGCCGGTTTTGGCCTGGGCTTCCGCATGGGGAAGGGAATGGTCCGCACCCGCATGTACCGCGGTTGGCAACAAATGCGCGAGGGCTGGACAAAGAATCTAGTATTGTTGTTTCCGGGAGCGCGCCGGCTGGCGTACCATCGCCTGGGCGAATTCACCGCGCTGGCAGGCTTGCCGGTGGCCGCCGGCATTGCCTTTCGCAGCCATTCCGGCCGGCTGGGCTGGCTGGCGCTGCTGGCGGCAGGCTGTTTCTGGACCAAGTTCCTGCTACGCGTGCGCCGGGCCCATTTCGATCATCTCTCTACTGCCGTTTCGGTCTTCGGCTTGCCCTTGTTCGCGAGCCTGCTGTTGCGCTCCGAAGCAGCGCACCGGGCGGGCAGGATACAGTGGAAAGGACGCAACTATTGCGGCTTGAGCGCATCTGCCCAAAAGGAGGCGGCTGCGAAGCAGGCCTGACGAAGCAACATGATCTATTTGACTCGCAAATGCGAATTCTCAGCCTCGCACTACTACTACAACCCCGAGTTGAGCGAGGAAGAGAACCGCAAGCTGTTTGGCAAGTGCGCCAACCGCAACGGGCATGGCCATAATTACATCGTGGAAGTGACGGTGCGCGGCGAAGTTGATCCCGTGACCGGGTTCCTGATCGACCTGAAGGATCTGAAGGAGATCATGAACCGCGAGGTGATGGACACCTTGGACCATCGCCACCTCAACCGGGAGATCGCGGAATTCGCCGGGCAGAACCCTACCACGGAGAACATTGCCGTGTACGTTTGGCGCCGCCTGGAGACCAGGCTGGCGCGGCACCCCGGCGAATCAAAGGCGGATTCGCCGGAGACCCCGGTCGCCAGGTTGCATCGCGTGCGCGTCTACGAAAGTCACGACCTGTTCGTGGACTTTTACGGTGAAGCATGAAAGCCTATCTGACGAGACGTTACTGGCTGGCGGCATCGCACCGTCTGCACTCGGACCGGCTGAGCGCGGAGCAGAACCGCGCCACTTACGGCAAGTGCAATAATCCGCACGGTCACGGGCACAATTACCTCGTCGAGATCACGGTCAGCGGGCAGGTCGATCCGCGTACGGGGATGGTTTGCAACCTAGTGGAACTGGATGGCGTGGTAACACGCGAGGTGCTGGAGAGATTCGATCACCAGAACCTCAACTGCATGCCGGAGTTCCGGGAGCTGGTCCCGACCAGCGAAAACCTGTGCCAAGTGATCTATCATATCGTGCAGCAATATTTTTCGGCGGCCCGTCTGGAGAAGGTAAGACTCGAGGAGACGTCGATGAACAGCTTCGAGTATCTGGGCGAGGAGCCGGAGTCCGAAAGGGATGCCGCTTTGGTTTCTGCCGGGGCAAAGGAGAAAGCTAAGTGAAGCGAAGCCACAATGAAACGGAATTTCCGGGCGCCGCGAAACCCGCCATGCTGGAGGCCTCCGTGCTGAGCAACGCCAGCATGGAGGAGCTGGTGCGGGAGATCATCGCCCGCATTGGCGAAGACCCGGACCGCGAAGGAATGGCGCAGACTCCCATGCGCTTTCAGCGCGCGCTTGCCTACCTGACCAAGGGCTACCACGAGGACCCGCAGACGCTGCTCAACGGCGCGCTGTTCACCGTCGATTACGACGAGATGGTGATCGTGAAAGACATCGAGATGTTCAGTCTTTGCGAGCACCACATGCTGCCGTTTTTCGGCAAGGTCCATGTGGCCTACATTCCCAATGGCAAGGTGATTGGGCTGAGCAAGATTCCGCGCCTGGTGGAGGTCTTTGCCCGCCGCCTGCAGGTGCAGGAGCGGCTGACAACACAGATTGCCGAGACCATTCAGGATGTAATTCAGCCGCAGGGCGTCGGCGTGGTGGTGGAGGCTCGGCACCTGTGCATGATGATGCGCGGCGTCGAGAAACAGCACTCGGCGGCGGTGACCTCAGCCATGCTGGGAGCTTTTCGCGTCCTCGACACGCGCAGCGAGTTCCTCTCGCTGATTCGCCAGAAGTTGCCGGAGAATTATTGAGACCGGGAGCCAGCTAGCCACGATGTCTGTTAGGCAATGTCGGAAGTTGTCATTCGAGGTGCGTCAACGCGCCGTAGGCGCAATATTCGTTAGCCCCACACTTCAGTGTGGGGAAGGATGCGATCATTTAATTTGAGCCCTGTAGGGGCGATGCAACTTTGATTTTGCTCCAGAGATAGAGGATTGGCGCGAAAGACCAGCAAGACCGAAAAGAGCTCAAAGGCCGGGTGCCCGCGGCCAATGCCTCGCGGGAAAGCGGCCAGCTCAGTCCACCCCAGCAAGCGCAAAGACGGCGCTCACCGGGAACCCGGGCCGCTGCGCGGGAAGATCGCCCTCGTGACCGGAGGCAATCGCGGCATTGGCTTGGCTATTGCCCGGGCGTTGGCCCGCCTGGGGGCATCGGTTGTCATCACCGGCCGCGACGAGCCCGCCCTCGCAGCCGCCGTCAAGTTGATCCGCAAAGCCTCCGGAAAAGTCCGTGCGGTGCACTGCAACGCGCGCGATCCTCACTCCGTAGAGCGATTATTTAAAGTAATAGGCGAAGAGTTTGGCCGCCTGGATATTCTCGTCAACAACGCCGGGCTGGCTCACCCGACCAGGGAAATCGCGGCCCTGCCGCTCGCCGAGTGGCAGGAAGTGGTGGAAACGAATCTGACGGGAATGTTTCTGGTGACCCGCGCAGCTTTGCCGCTGATGGGCGCCGGAGGGGTCATAATCAACAATCTTTCGGTTGCCGCCAGCCAGGTCTTTCCGGGAATGGCAGCCTACACGGCCTCCAAGCACGGCGCGCTCGGCCTCAGCAAGACGCTGCGCGAGGAGCTGCGCCCGCGCCAGATCCGCGTCATTGCCCTGCAGGCCGGCGCCACCGACACCGCCATCTGGCAGCAGTTCTGGCCGGAAGCGCCGCGACATAAGATGATCTCACCTGAAACCATCGCCGAAGCCGTGGTCTCGGCCATCCTGCTGCCGGAAAACGCCACCCTCTCCGACCTGTTCATCACCCCAAGCGGCGGGCCGCTGTAGGGGGTTGTAGCGCTGGCCCGCTCAGCGGGGCCGGCTGTAGGTGCGGACGTCTCGTACGCACCTTGATTTTAGCGGGCAGGCGTAGACGCCTCCCGGACAGCCGGTCTGGAGACCAGCGCTACCCGTGGTACAATCCCGAACTATCCAGAGCAGCTTTCCACCCCAACCAACTTCGTTCGTTGGGGACTCCGGTTTTGAGCGGAGGCCTATGCTTCCTGCGATTCGACGTTGGTCGTATCTGGCGTGCCTCATTCTTGCCAGCGCGCTGCTCGCCGGCGCGCAACTGCTGCCCGACGTTACGCCTGAACAAAGGTCACAACTCAAGTCACAGCCAAAGTCTTCCGCCATGCTGAAGATAACCACAGACCTGGAATGCGACTGGACGCTGGATGGCGTCTCGCAAGGGCGCCTGAAGGCCAGTGAGGTCAAGAGCATGCGAGTGTCGCCCGGCGAGTATCTGGTGCGAGCCACTTCTGCCGATGGGATGGATAGTTGGCAGACCGCCGTTACCGTTGGCCAATTGGGGCAAAAGCTAGTACAGGTTCCGCTGTCCGGTGTGCGGCAGGCGAGGCGGGAAAAGGAACAGAAGGAGCAGAAGGAGGCTGCCGAGCGCAGGCGTGAAGAAGAACGCCAGCGGGAAGAAGTGCGGAAGCAGGAAGAACTGCGGAAGCGGGAAGAAGAGCGCAAACAGGAGGAGGTGCGGAGGCGAACCTGGACCGACCCTGCGACCGGGTTGATGTGGGCAAGGCAGGACAACGGTAACGGCGTGAACTTGGACCGAGCCAGCAATTACTGCCGCAATTTGAGTCTTGTGGGTTACGCGAATTGGCGGCTGCCGGCGATTGACGAACTTGCTGGTATCTATGACCCAACGCAGAACGTTAATGATTATCACATCAAAGGCGGGATTCATGTTAGCGGATGGACTTGGAGCACCACGAGTGGTACTGGGGAGGCTTGGGCCTTCCACTTCGGCCTTGGGAGGCGGTTCTCCTACCCTCTCCACTCCGGACTCGTGACGCGGTTCTCCCACCCTCTCGGCCACAGCAATGACTTTCGCGCCCTGTGTGTGCGCCGCTCCGGAGAATGATTGATTAGGGAT
>JBEKQR010000339.1:0-5323 GCA_049519515.1 Candidatus Korobacteraceae bacterium | reverse complement strand
ATGGAGTTCCACCCCAACAGCAAGAATCGGCGAATCTGAGGCTTGGCGCGCGGTCGCCCGCCCGCGGCCGGGCGCGGTATTCGGGCATGGGGACGTGCAGCCATTTACAATGATAGTGGGCTGTCCCGCTCGGGGTCCCCGGCAAACGCCGTAGTTGCCGTTTGCTTGGGGTGGAATCACGGCAAAAACAACGGCGGTCGTTTGGGTGAAGGCGCGAGACGACCAATATACCAGGCAGCGGCATCTGCCCCCATACAGTGGCAATAAGGATCAGAATTCCGTACAGGAAAGCGAAAGCCGCCATTGCCCGCACGAGCGACAGGTGGTTCCGGAGCTCGCTTGGACGGCACGCCAGCGATCCCATCGTCCGCACCGCGGTCGCCGTCTTCATAATTCTCAGCACCATCATGTTCGGCGTCTTTGCGTACTACTACGTGAAGTACGACCGCATCATCGAGCGGCGCATCCAGGGGCCGATTTTTGCCAGCTCGGCCAGCATTTACGCGCGCCCGCAGGCGATTCATCCGGGGAACCACGTCAGCCTCAACGAGATTGCCCGCTATTTGCGCCGCGCTGGGTATGAGGAACAAGCCGGATTCCAGAACCAGGCCGAGGGCGCCGCCGGCATGGGCAGCTTCCGGCTGCTGCCGGCAGCCATCGAGATACACCCCGGCGCCTTGTCCTACCACAGCACGGACGCGGCCGTGATCCGCTTCAGCGGGAACACGGTTGATAGCATTGCCGGGCTCGGCGCCAACGCCGGGCAGTCGCTCAACGGCTACGAGCTCGAACCCGAGATGCTGACCCGCCTTTTCGAGGGCGAACAGCGCACCAAGCGCCAGTTGGTGAACTTTGCCGACTTGCCCAAGAACCTGGTCAACGCGGTCATCGCCATCGAAGACCGGCGCTTCTTCCAGCACGGCGGGGTGAACTACTGGCGGCTGGCCCAGGCGGCGCTGGTCGATCTGCGGGCCGGCGGACGCGGCAAGCAGGGCGGATCGACAATCACCATGCAGCTCTCGCGCGGCTTCTTCCTGACGCCGGAGAAGCGCATCAAGCGCAAGCTGGCCGAGATCCTGATCGCCCTCGAGCTGGAACAGAAGCTTAGCAAGCAGCAGATTTTCGAGATGTACGCCAACCAGGTGGAGCTGGGACAGCGCGGGTCGTACACCATCAGCGGCTTCGGCGAGGGCGCCCGGGCCTTCTTTGCCAAGGATGTCAAGGACCTGACACTGCCCGAGGCGGCGCTGCTGGCCGGGCTTATCCAGCGGCCGAGCTATCTGTCTCCCTACCGTCACCCCGATCGCGCCACGGAACGCCGCAACCTGGTGCTGGAGGCGATGGTCGACACGGGCGCCATTACCCGCGACGTGGCCGACCGGGCCAAGGCTACCCCGCTGAAGCTTGCGCCCATGAACGTGGAATCCAGCGATGCTCCCTATTTCGTGGACCTGGTGAAGGACACGGTGCAGAACACGCTGGGCGAGCGCGACCTAAACGAGCAGGCCTACAGAATCTACACCACCATCGACGCGCCCCTGCAGCACGCGGCGGCCGAGGCGGTGAGCGTCGGCATGAAGCTGGTGGACGAGCAGGTCAAGCGGCAACGCACCAGGCGGGTGAAGGTCGGCCAGGGCAAGGCCGTCCACTACGAAACCCGCGAAGTGCCCGGGCCGGTGCCGCAGGTGGCGCTGGTGGCGCTGGACCCGCACAGCGGCGAGGTGCTGGCGCTGGTGGGCGGGCGCAACTATGGATTGAGCCAGCTTGACCATGCCCTTGCCAAGCGCCCGACGGGATCGATCTTCAAGCCTTTCGTATATGCCGCGGCGGTGAATACGGCGGTCTCGGGGCCGCCGGAAAAAGTCTTCACCCCGGCCACCCTGATCGACGACTCGCCCACCACTTTTGCTTACGGCGACCAGATCTACGAGCCCCGCAATTACAAGAACGAGTACCACGGGCAGGTGACCGCGCGCTATGCCCTGTCACAGTCCCTGAACAATGCCACCGTGCGGCTGGCCGAGATGGTGGGCTACGACAAGGTGGCCGACCTGGCGCGCGCCGCGGGCATTACCTCGGCCAAGGCCACCCCGGCCGTTGCCCTGGGCGCCTACGATGCCAGCCCGCTAGAGATGGCGGGAGCATACACGGTCTTCGCCAACTCCGGGGTGCGTATCTCTCCTGTGGCGATCCGCTCGGTGCGCGCCCGCAACGGCGACCCGGTTCAGGACTTCGGCTCCGACAGCCGGCCAGTGCTCGACCCCCGCGTGGCCTACGTGATGACCACGATGATGCAGGGAGTGATCAATAACGGCACCGGCTATACGGTTCGCGCGCGCGGCTTCACCGCTCCGGCGGCGGGCAAGACCGGCACCTCGCACGATGCCTGGTTCGCCGGTTACACCACCAACCTGCTTTGCATCGTGTGGGTGGGATACGACGACTACAGCGACTTGAAACTGGCGGGCTCCGCTACCGCAGCGCCAATCTGGGCCGAGTTCATGAAGCAGGCCATGAAGCTGCCGCAGTACCAGAACGCCGGCGAGTTCCAGCAACCTTCCGGCGTGGTCGACGTGCGCCTGGACAAAGCCACCAACCTGCTGGCTACCGGTTCCTGTCCCGATGCCTACAACGTCGCCTTCGTCGCCGGCACCGAGCCCAGAACGACTTGCGACCAGTGGGACAACCGCAACGTGCTGCAGCGGATTCTCGGCATCGGAGCCCCCAATCCTCCGCCTCCGGTGAACGGACCGGCCAAGATCGTCCCCCCGGGCAATCGCGCCCAGCAACCGCCAGCCCCGGTTCCGCAACCGCCTAGAACCGAGCCGGAGAAAAAGAAAGGGTTCTTCGGCAGAGTGTTCGGAGTGTTTAAGAGTGAAGACAAGGACACCACTGCGGAAGAGTCGGGCCGGAATCCTCCCTCGCGGTAAATTCGCGGCCATAACAGGGGTTAGGGGTAGAGTACAGGAATCAGGGCGGTGTTAGGGTTGACATATCCCAAGAATGAATTACTCCAGGGTGCCGCCACGAGGTCGAGCCGTTTTGCGGGCATCGGAGCCTGTAGGCAGGTCTGTTCCGGGTCGCATTTCACGGCATAACGCCTCGCGATCAATGGCATGATTTGCGGATGATCCCTGCTGGGCTTGCTCGACCGTATTAGGGACGTATTCAACCACTAAGATCTGGCTTCGGCTGATGGCGCGGAGCTTTGGAATTACTCCGGGGCACATTCTCCATCGCAGTGGGTTGTCCAACTCGTCTGAAACATACAATGCCACGGGGGTTTCTTCCACGAGACGTGCGCGTTGCAAAACAGATCCCGTTTTAAGTGAGATCGTCACTAACGGGGAGACTGTGTAGTCGCCTCCATCCCGCGTTGCCGGAATGTAGGCGAACAGGGAGTGCGCAAAACTCATCAGACTGAGAAAGTACATCGGGCCGAGTATACAGATAACAAGGAACCAACCCTCCCACCGTTTCGTCGGCGACAACTTGGCCTCCATCCACTTCATGGTGTACAAAATGTATCCGATGAACGTTAACAAAACTACCATTAGAAGAAAGGCGGGCCCCCTGCTTCTGCACATCTCGACGATTAGCTCCCAATAATAATTCCTGATGCTGAGGAAGAGCCGTCCTACCCAATAAACTACAGCCAAGCGGAGAACCGCTGTCAATAGGAACGTTGACCAATACTTCTTCAACCATATATCGAGTTTTCCGGCGAGAATTAGTAACGAGACTCCGCCGATCATTATCAATAGCTCTTGGATCACTTCGCCAAAGGAGTTGCCAGACGAGATCGGCAGGATCGGTCTAGCTAACAACAGCTCTTGCAGCACTTTAACGAAGGAGGTGCCAGACGAGGTCGGCGGGGTCGATCTAGCAAACATCACGAAAACGTAAAATGCTAATTCCACCATCAAAAACACAAACCCAGAGACAGTGAATCGGAAAATTGGCCAAAAAACTCGGATAAAGGCGCAGACCTTAGGACAAGGCCTGAAGACTTCAGGTGCAGGGTCATCCTTGTATAGAAGGTAGTTGTACCCTATGCCGTAAATGGTTCCCATGATCATCACCGGGAAAGCAACCGACAATACGCCAATGTAAATGTAACGGCTTTTCCAGACGTCTGTTCCCACGTCTCGAACGCCATACCCTTCCAGGTATGTCGTCACGACCAGGAATCCTGAAGCATAGATAAGACCTGAGATTGCCAATAACCAGAACGGGATCGTCCGAGCGAACTCCAGAGCACCCTTCGCCCGGAGTTGTGTAATCTGTTGCCGCTGTGCGAGTCGGGCGCGGGCCAGCCAGATGGACATCCCGGTGCCTCCCCAGGGAACTTACGTGGAAGTGAACAAGATACATCGTGCGTGGTGTGCTGTTAAGGAAATAATGGTCGGTAATAACAATCTGTACTCTCGGCGGCACTATGCCACGAGCTATCCCGAAATGGGAATCAGAAAGTCAGCGCGCCGAAACAGCGCCCGAGCCAAGCGGACTCGTCACGCTTCATCGCTCGGTTTTTGTTGCGAGGTGTAGGCGGCGACCACGCGGTCAAGCGTGCCCTGCGCCTTCAGGATGTACTCGACGGCATCGCGCACCGCCCCTTCTCCGCCGGCGTGTTCGGTGACGACATGGGCAATGCGCTTGATGGATTCGCGCGCGTTGGCCACGGCCACGGCCAGCCCGCAGGCGCGCATGGCGGGCAGGTCGACGATGTCATCTCCGAGATAGGCAGCCTGCTCCGGCTTCAGCCGCTCCTTGCGCAGGATTTCATGCAGGGCCGCGAGCTTGTCGGCGGTCCCCTGATAAACGTAATCGATGCGCAGGTCGCGGCAGCGCACGCGCACCGTCTCGGAAACACGCTTGGTAATCACCGCCGTCTTCAACCCGCCAAGCCGCGCCAGCGACATGGCTATGCCGTCATGCGCGTGAAAGCCCTTGATCTCGAGCATGGCGTCGCCGGCGACGCTGCCGCCCCCGGCATCGGCTTGCTTCGCCTGGCGCTTGCGGGTGGACTGCTTTGCTCTCCCGTGATCCGGGAAAAAGTAAATCATGCCGTCGGTCATGACGCCATCGACATCGAGGATGAGCAGCTTGATTTTCTTTGCGCGTGGTCGGGACATGTTTCGGCCCCACCAGACGAAAAAACGGCGCCTGGCGGGGACCCCCGTTCATGGATTGCAAGCGGATTGTATCAGGACATTGAAGATTTAAGATTTAAGATTTTCGATTTCAGATTGAATCTAGAGCTGTCTCACGGATCATTTCATGATCCAATCAGCTCCTGGCCTCCAGATCCACTCCCGCCACC
>JBEKQR010000338.1:0-5331 GCA_049519515.1 Candidatus Korobacteraceae bacterium | reverse complement strand
GGGCGGCGCGTGAACCGGGGCCCCCGGCAGATGCCGCTGTTGCATCTGCTGGGGTGGTCGAACCGGGGCCCCCAGCAGATGCCGTTGTTGCATCTGCTGGGGTGGGCCGGAACGACAGCCCCGGCACCCCCAGCAGGTACGCCGACCAGGGAAACATCCAGGCCAGGGTGAGCAGCCAGAACAGGTAGCGCGGGACAGTGTTGTAGTCGTGCGGATAGCGCAGGTTCAGGAAGCGCAGCAGATGCTCGTTGAAGAAGTAAAACCAGAAAAAGCCACGGTATTCGCCCGGGCCGCTGTGCAAGGAAAATGCCAAGTATGGCGGATTGGCCAGCGTCGCCAGCACGTGCCACGGAACAGCGACGGCGGCGGCGGCCAGCACAACCATCCCGAGGTGAAGCTTGCGCCAGGCGGCGAGCGAAAAGAGCTGGCCGGCAACAGCCATGTAGGCCAGCCCGGCGGCGATCGGAAAGACCAGCGCGATCAGCCCCTTCAGCAGCAGTCCAGCTCCCAGGCAAGCACCCAGCAGCAGCGCCCAGCGCCGGCCGGGCCCCCAGCAAGCCTTGCTTTTGGCTTGAAGCTGCCTGACGTTTTCGCCATCCGGCTCAAGCAGGCGGAGCCCAGCCCAGATAGCGCCGGTGATGGTCAGCGTCAGCATCGCATCCGGAAT
This sequence comes from Candidatus Korobacteraceae bacterium, assembly GCA_049519515.1. Classification (GTDB taxonomy): domain Bacteria; phylum Acidobacteriota; class Terriglobia; order Terriglobales; family Acidobacteriaceae; genus CAWBRT01. The sequence goes on along the minus strand of JBEKQR010000338.1, from coordinate 4,664 downwards.
GAGGATGCGGGTGAACAGGAACAGTCCGACGCACGTGGCGAGGATCAGCCCGGCGTACAGGCCGGCTTCCTCGTCAAAGGCCCAGCGGGCAAAGCGGTACATGACGAAGCACAACAACACCACGGATAAAGCCACGGGCAGGCGCGCCGCCCAGTCGTAGACGCCGAAGATGCGGTATGAGACCGCCATCGTCCAGTACTTGAGCGGCGGTTTTTCCAGGTAGGCAACGCCGTCGAGGCGGGCGGTCACCCAGTCTCCGGACTGGAGCATGTTGCGCGCGATCTGCGCCTGCACCGCGTCCACGTCGTCCATCAGATGCGGCGGGCTGATGGCGCCCAGGAGAAAAACAAGTGAAGCCGCGGCTATTACGAGGCATGCGCACTGAACACTTTGGGCGCCAGCGCTTCGGCCGCCAATGGCATTGGCATTTCGATCTTCCACTCGCGCATCCAGATCAACAGGACCAGTATTCCCCATAAGTGATATCCGTAATTCGCTTTCCTGTCGAGATGTTCGCGGAGTAAGCGCTCCACAACTGGCCAGTGGAAGAGTTTGGTTCGCTCGACGGCCTCTTCGGAGATTATATCCAGCAGGAGTGGCCGAAGCACGCCCCGAAACCAGTCATGGATGGGAATGTCAAAACCGATCTTGGGCCGGCGCAGGACCGATTGCGGCAGCTTGTCCCGCATTAGCCGGCGCAGCACGTACTTGGAGGTGGTGCCCCGGAGCTTGAAGTCGTCGGGCAGGGAAGCGGCGAAGTCCACCACGCGCGGGTCGAGAAAGGGAGGCCGCACCTCGAGCGAATGCGCCATGCTCATGCGGTCGACTTTGTACAGAATGTCGTCAGGCAGGTAGTAGCGCTGATCGAAGTCGAGATAGCGCTGCAACCCGTTGCCGGGACGCATCTGGCGCAGGATTGCCGCCAGCGGCGCTTCGTCGGCAAAGCGGAATAGCCGCCGCTTTTCGGCTTCCGAGAAGGTGCCGTTCCAGAACACGTGCGCCGCTTCCGGCGACAGCAAAGTGCCCTGCAGGAAGCGTTTCAGCTTGTATTCAAAGCCGATCTTTTCGTCCGAGACGGGCAGCAGCGAAGCGCAGGCCAGGGCCGCCTTGCGCAAGCGAGCGGGGAGCTTGCAGGCGATCTTGCGGTAGTGGTCGGCTTTGTGCATCAGATAGCCGCCAAACAACTCGTCGGCGCCTTCGCCGCCCAGCACCACGGTCACGTCCTTGCGGGTGTGCTGGGCCAGGAACCATGCCGGCACCGCGCCCGCATCGGCGCTGGGCTCGTCGGAGTAGTAGGCAATGCGCTCGATGGCTTTGGCCAGATCGCAGCTTTCGTTCAGGTCCAGCTCGGTGTGAACCGTGCCGTAGTGCCGGCTGACCTCCCGGATGTATTTGCTCTCATCGAAGGAGCGGCCGCGGAAGGTCATGGAAAAGGTGCGCAAGGGCGTGTCCTGGGCTTGCGCGGCGTAGTGCAGAATGGTGGAAGAGTCAAGCCCTCCGCTCAGCCAGATGCCCACCGGCACGTCGGAAACAAGTTGCTCGCTGACCGCTTTTGTCAGCAGCTCGTCGAGTTGCGCGCAGGCATCTTCGACACGGCGCGGCGCCGGGGCGGCCGCCTGCGGCTGCAGGTAGGAGCGGACCTGGCAATGGCCCTGGCGCCACTCCAGCACATGGGCCGGCATAAGCTTCAGAATTCCATTGACCAGCGTCAAAGGCCCGGGGACGTAATTCAGGCTGAGAAAGCAATTCAGGCCGGCGGTGGAAATGTGGCGCGGCACATTGGGATGCGCCAGGATGCACTTCAGTTCGGAACCAAAGTAGATTTCGCCGCCATCAAGGTAGTAGTAAAGCGGCTTGATGCCCATGCGGTCGCGCGCCAGGATCAGGCGGCGTTCCGAGTCGACCCAAATAGCAAGGGCGAACATTCCCCGCAGCCGCGACAAGCATGCTGTGTCCCAGTGCAGGAAGGCTTTCAGCACCACTTCGGTATCGCAGTTCGTCTCCAGGCTTACTCCCTCGCGCTCCAGCTCGGAACGAATCTCGCGGTGATTGAAGATCTCGCCATTAAAGACGATGACCGCGTTGCGATTTGGACTGAAGACCGGCTGATCGCCGTTTTCGATGTCGAGGATGCGCAGGCGGGCGGCGCCGAGCACTACCTGCTCGGAGACGTAGCGGCCCTGGTAGTCAGGACCGCGGTGGGAGAGCGATTGCAGAGCGAAATCCAACACCCCTGGCGGCAGTCGCTTCGAGCGGCATGAATAGCCTAGAATTCCGCACATGAGTGCCGGCACCTTGGGCCGAGACGTCGGGTGAAAGCCACACAACGAATAATCTGTAAAGGATTTTGAGGTGCTTAGAATAGCACTGATGTTTGCAGTTACCAAATTGGCGGAAAGTGCCATATGGAACGGAGCCGCAGATAAAAATCCGCCACTATAGTGGGTACGCGAGTGGGTACACGGCTAACGGAACAATCTTTTGTGGAGTAGTCACTGGCATTCGCAGCGCCGCAGACAAGGCCCTGATTTACTCTGGTTTTGCGCCGGTAGCGGTAGTGGCTCCCGCAGTGGCGGGGCTGGCTGGGTAATCAGTCCTGACCAGTTGGATGCTCAGCGTGCCCCAGAACAGGCGGGTCTTCATCTGCACCAGGGTGTGGTTGGCGTCATCGGTATACCAGAGCCAGACGTTGCCGCGGTTTCGCAGAACATTCAAGTCGGGCGAAGGCTGCACGCGCACGGTGTGGAACGTTCCCGCCGGCGTCGTGATATCCTCCCGCGCTTCCACCGTGGCGTGCACGTTTACCGTCTGTCCCCCATCATTGAGCGGAAAATGATAGGTATTGCCGGGTTGCAGCGGCAGCGACGCCAGGTAGAACATGCCCGAAAGCACGTCGGTGACGCAACCTGGTATGTCCTGTTCGGTATGTTTCTGCTGGCCGGTGCGCAGGTTGGTCTCGTCCAGCAGGGACTTGCGGCGCGCCTGGTCGAAGTGGATGATCGTGTGCCGCTTATGCAGCCCTTCCTCGGAGTGCTTGGTGATGACGCGGGAGCAGAAGGTGCGGTGATCGAAGAACGATTCAAAGCGGTCCTGCACCCGGAACAGCATGGCCACCACCCCGGTCGAGTCGCCGCTGGCGGTCACCCGCTCCTCGTTCCCTGCCGGGTCGAGCCGGACGGTTGCTGTCCCCACCTTCAACAATCGCCATTCGGCGTCATAGTTAAAGGCCAGGCCGTTGGGGAAACGATAGCCCGGCGCGACCGGCTGGATGGCCGATGCCGGCGCAGCCGCCTCAGCGCGCTGCTTCTCCTGCGCCGGCAGCAGCGGGCACATCAGGGCGAAAACGAAGATCAGAGCCTGCGCAATGTGTCGCATTAATCCATCAACACGGGTGGATTTCCCAGCATTACGGTGTCTGCGGTGTGCCCCACCAAATCAGCTTTGCCACCAGAGCGACAACCACCGCCAGCGCTCCTAATATGGCATTGTACTCGCGATGTTTGAGGTACAGCTCCAGGGAAAAGCCTGAACTCGCCTTCGAGAAGCTGCTGAGACGGGGCATGAACCGGGGGACGCGAGCGGCGTAGCCCGCGTATTCCGGGAATTTTGAGCGCAGGAAAGCCTCTTCCGCGCGGATTACCGGCAGGTAGATGGCGAAAAACAGCGCCAGCGCCAGGGCTACGATCCAGCCGCTGCGGGCGGCCACGACAAAGCCGGCGGCCATGATCATCGACCCCAGGTATAGGGGATTGCGCGTGCAAGCATAAGGCCCGGAGGTCGTAAGCTCCTCATTTTTGCGCAAGTGTCCCGAAGCCAGGGCGCGAATGGCGGCTCCCAGGCCTGCCAGCACGGCGCCGGCTGCTATCGAGCTCCACTGCGGCCGCGCCAGCCACAGATACACGGCAGCGGCGACGAATCCCAGCGGCACGCGAATCCGCTGCGCAATCCTGCTCCAGCTTGGTATTGCGGCGCTCAATGGAGCTCCTGGGCGGCTTGAGGAAGCCTTTCCTGCAAAAGTCTCCGAACCGCATTCATGACCTCGGCAGGCGATATGGCGCGCAGGGCTTCGTCAGGCTGGGAGGTGTGCCGGTAGCTGGTGGCGCTGCGCTCGCTGCGCAGCACCACGCTGCGCGTGCCGTATGGGCCATTGCGCAACGGGTTCGTAGGCCCGAACAAGGCCACGACCGGCACTCCCAGGGCGGCTGCCAGGTGCATGGGGCCGGTATCGCCGCCTATGAACAGCTCCGCCCTGCGGGTGAACTCGATCAACTGCGAAACCGAACAGGCAATCGCCGTCGCGGTTCCCTCGCTTGCTTCCGCCACGGCGCGCGCCAGCTCTTCTTCGCCCGGTCCGTAGTTCACTACCGAGACGATGCCGGCTTCGGCCAGCTCGCGCGCTACTTGGGCAAACGAAGCGGCAGGCCAGCACTTGGCGTCCCAGCCCGCGCCAGGACTCAAAATGCAAACGCCGCTCCGGCCGTGAGCCGGTCCTGCTCCGGCGAGTAGCCGGGCCAGCAACTCTTCGCACCAGGCACCGGAGGCGGCGTCGCACGGCAGCAGCGGGCTACAGTAGCGCAGCGAAACGCCCGCCATTGCCGACAGCAACGACAGATTGTGCTCGATTACATGCTTGCCGGAAACCGGCACCCGGCGGCGATGGAAGA
>JBEKQR010000337.1:0-5335 GCA_049519515.1 Candidatus Korobacteraceae bacterium | reverse complement strand
ATCGGCACGGCGGCTAAAGCCGCTTCAGACTTGATGCCTTGATTCCCACGGCTAAAGCCGTGGGCTTCCACATAATCCAAAGAAAAACGAGCAAGTGCCTAGTTTCTGGACAGATTCTTAGAGTTTGCGTGAGAACCTTGGTTACGACCGGGAAGTGGAGCAAAGAACGGTCAGCGCCGCGTAGCGGCGATGCTGCGGGGTCCCCAGGAAACGCCGTTTTTGCGTTTCCTGGGGTGCAAGTTAGCCCAGCGCTTCAGCGCTGGGGAGGCGAAAGTGGAAAGTTTTCGAGCCCCGTAGGGGCGATGCAAAGGTCCTCACGCAGACACGTTAGCCCCTGTGGGTTTGGACGCTGGCCATTTAGGGAATACTGGGAAAGTGAATTCCTTGCATCGCTCGACCGAGCTGAACACAGCGGCTAAAGCCGGATCGTTTGCCCCTGATTCCCGCGCCTAAAGGCGCGGGCTTCCACTAATGTGCCTTCGGAAAGACGACTCAGGACATTCCTTATGCCCGCCTAGCGGGCTACCTCAGGCAGCAACGCTGCGACCGCGCACGTTCTCGCGGATAAAGCGCACGATGTCGTCCATCGGCGTCCCCGGCGGAAATATGGCGGCTACGCCCTTCTGTTTGAGCGGCTCGACATCCTGGCTGGGAATGATGCCGCCGACCAGCACCGTCACGTCGCTCATCTGGTTCTCGCGCAGCAGCTCCATCACCCGCGGCACAATGGCGTTGTGCGCGCCGCTCAGGATCGACAGTCCGATCACGTCCACGTCTTCCTGCAGCGCGGCGCTGACGATCATCTCCGGAGTCTGGCGCAGGCCGGCGTAGATCACTTCCATGCCGGCATCGCGCAGCGCGCGGGCAATCACCTTCACCCCGCGGTCATGCCCATCCATGCCGGGCTTGGCGATCAGTACTCGTATATTGCGGTCAGTGAACATTCGGTCCTCTCAGGAGGGGTTAGGGATTAGGTTTCAAAGTTTCAACGTTTCAACGTTTCAAAGAGACTGGAAGCCTGAATCCTTGAAACCTTGAAACCTCTATCTCACGCTGCCGTGCTCTCTTCGTACGTCCCATATACCTCACGCAGCGCGTCGCATATTTCCCCAACGGTCGCGTAGGCGCGCACGGCTGCGATGATGTGCGGCATGGTGTTATCCGGCGAGACGTGCCCGCCCGTTTCCGGCCGGGGTTCCCGGGCGGCAGCGTGCTTGAGCCCATCGAGCGCCTTCCGCACCTCGTCGTTGCTGCGCTGCTGGCGCAGCCGCCGCAGCTTCGCCGTCTGCCGCTCGGCTACGGTTTCGTCGATGTAGAGAATCTTGGGCGGCTCTTCTTCGATGGTGAAATCGTTAGACCCGACGATGACCTTTTCCCGCGCCTCGGCCGCGCGCTGGAACTGGTAGCTGGCGTCGGCGATCTCTTTCTGCGGGTAGCCCTTCTCGATGGCGCGCACCATGCCGCCCATGGCGTCCAGCTTGTCGAAGTAGTCGCAGGCGTCCTTCTCCATGTCCAGCGTCAGCCGTTCCAGGAAGTAGGAGCCGCCCAGCGGATCGACCGTATTGGCGACGCCGGACTCGTAGGCAATGATCTGCTGCGTGCGCAGCGCGATGCGCGCCGCCTCGGCCGTGGGCAGGGCCAGCGCCTCGTCGAAGGCGTCGGTGTGCAGCGACTGGGCGCCGCCCAGCACCGCCGCCAGCGCCTGTATGGCCACCCGGGCAATGTTGATCTGCGGCTGCTGCGCCGTCAGCGAGACGCCCGCCGTCTGCGCGTGGAAGCGCATCAGCCACGAGCGCTCGCGGCGCGCGCCGAAGCGCTCTTTCATCACCCGGTACCAGATTTTGCGGGCCGCCCGGTACTTGGCAATCTCTTCGAAGAAATCGTTGTGGGCGTTGAAAAAGAAACTCAAACGCGGGCCGAACTCATCGACGTCGAGCCGCCGCCGCCGCGCCCACTCCACGTATTCGATTCCGTCGTAGAGGGTGAAGGCCAGCTCCTGCTGGGCGGTCGAGCCGGCCTCGCGAATATGGTATCCGCTGATGGAGATGGTGTTGAACCTGGGGGTAAACTTCGACCCGAACTCGAAGGTGTCCACCACCAGCCGCATGGAGGGCGCGGGCGGATAGATGTATTCCTTCTGCGCCAGGTATTCCTTCAAAATGTCGTTTTGCAGCGTGCCCGAGAGCCGGGCCCAATCGGCACCCTGTTTTTCAGCGGCCACCAGGTACATGGCCCACAGGATCGAAGCCGGCGAGTTGATGGTCATCGAGACCGTGGTCTTTTCCAGGTCGATGCCGTGGAACAGGGTCTCCATGTCTTCGAGCGAATCGATGGCGACGCCGCACTTGCCAACCTCACCTTCGCTGAAGGCGTGGTCGCTGTCGTATCCCATCAGCGTGGGCATGTCGAAGGCCACCGAGAGCCCGCCGCCACCATGGGCCAGCAGGTACTTGTAGCGCTCGTTGGTCTCCTCCGGGGAGGCGAAGCCGGAGAACTGGCGCATGGTCCAGAGCTTGCCGCGGTAACCGCTGGGATGAATGCCGCGAGTGTACGGCGGCTGGCCGGGATAGCCCAGGTCTTGCTCGGCGTTCCAGCCGGGCGGAAGGTCCGCGGGGGTGTAAAGCCGACGCACAGGCTTGCCGGAAATAGTGGTAAAGCGCGTCTTCCCCTGCTGGTCGAGATTGCTTCCCGTGGCCGCGCCTATCGGCTTCTCCGGCGCTTTTTCGAGCATGGGAGCCAGGGTCCGCTCGGCCCATTCCAGCTCTGCGGGCGAAGGCGTGCGTCCCTCGGCAAGCTCCGCCGCCAGCGGGCCGCCGGGCTGGACCATCTCCAGCGCCGGGGAGCGCCCGGCGGATGCCGCCTTTGCATTGGCTGGAGTAGCGCCTCTCGGAGCTGACTCGACCACCTTCTTGCCTCCGCTTTTCTCCGCCATCCCAGCTCCTGAACGCGCGTACTTCGATGAATGGCCCTATGGGTCATTCGACAAATGGCCTTATAGATAGAGATGCTGTTTGCGGGCGATACGGTCCGCGTTTCTGGCGGGAACCCGCCGCCGGGGGCGGCGGCGCTACTTGGCCCAAGTGGCCCACATTTGCTGAAGTTGGCAAATGTGGGTTGAGCCGGGTGCCCGGTCCCGCGCCGCGCTATTACCACCCCAGCAAACGCAACAACGGAGGTTGCTGGGGACCCCGGCCGGCGCTGACCTGGGAAATAAGGAATTGGCCTGGGAAATAAGGAATTGGACGTGCCCCACATCTGCCGCAGTCAGCAGATGTGGGCTCAGCCATCCTACGCGGCGCTGCGTCGTTCTTGTTACACTCCTATTCCTACGCGAGGTGCTCACCCGGCCTGAAGCCGGGCACTTTCGTTTATCGCGAGTCGTTGAACCACACCAATAAATCTGTATCCCTAATTCCTAACCCCTGATCCCTGATTTTTTCTACCACGTGTAGTGCACCGTATAGGTCACCGCTTTGTCGCCATCCGGCGGCACGGTCACCCGGAACTCGACTGTCTGCGCATCGGTCTTCAGGTCCTTGTCGGATTCCGAGACTATCTTCCAGTTGTTCCAGCGGTACAGGTGCTCGACCACCCGCACCTCGACCGCCTCCTTTTTGTGATTGCGCACGTGGATCTCGAAGCTCTCGTTCGCCCACTTCTGGCTGCTGTTGACCTGGTAGTCGGTGCGCTTGCGCTCGCCCACCACGTCGAAGGCGCTGCCGGTCTGCACGCGAATGGTTTCGTCGGCCGGGGTGTGGTCGATCTCGTTCTCGCCCACGAACTGCAGCGAACCATCGGTGTCGCGGCGGTAGAAGCGCAGGCGGCCCTTGGGCAGGGCAACTCCCAGGTGGTTCTGCTTGCTGTTCTTGAACTCCTGCATCACCCACACCTTGGTGTTCGACTGCGTTCCGTAGCTGGCGTTGTCCCCAACGAGCCCCCCGTACCAGATGCCGCGCTGCCCGTCGTAGATATAGATCCGTTTTGCCGCAACCCCGGTGGCGCTGACAAACTCTACCTGCTTGGTTTCCTGGTCGTGCAGCGTCGTGGGCCGCGCCAGAGTGTAAAGATGAAATTCGTCGAAAGCCTTTTCCGTGACCGGAGGAGGAGTTGGGGCTGCCATCATAGCCATCGTTCTGCTGGGGGCTGCCCGATAGGTTGGCTGAATCTTGTTCACGTCGCCGGCCATGAGGCGAATCTGGGCATTCTCGAAGACCTTGCCGGTCTTATTGTTCATGGTTACCCAGCCGATCAGGTCGATAGAGTCTCCTTTCTCGGGCGCCACCAGGTTGTAATCGGCCTTCCAGCTCATGCCCTGGGTAACGTAGCCGAGCTCGGCGGTGAAGGCGCCGGGCTTGTCGGTCTGCAACTGCCAGTTCAGGGTCGGCTTGAGAATGCTGTCGCCGGTCAGGGCGGGAAACAGCGGCGTGCCCGGCAGCGCGAACAGCAGCTTTCCATTTACTTCGATCAGCGGCTGCGCCGCACCCGGATTCGAAGCAGCGCCGCCGGGAACGTATCCGGAACGGATAATCTTGCCCTGCACTATCTCCACACGGTCTTGATAACGGGACATGAAATCGATGGTCTTGCCCTCGTAGAGGGAGAGCAGCAGCGACTGGGTTACCGGATCGCCGCGGTAACTCTGCTCCAGGATCTCGAGCGAGCGCCGGCCCTCGGGATCGCGCAGCATCACCGACTCCGGCTCCAACTGCGTGGTCACGCCGGAGAACTGTATGGAATTGACGCCCGGCTTCAACTCCAGCGGCAAACGCTCGCGCACCACCGCAAATCCGCCGTTGTAGATGGTCAGCGAGGGCTCGTTTTGAGCCAGGAGAGCAATCGGCAGCAACAGCAAGAACAAAGAGAGGATGGCTTTGCGCATGACAAGCTCCGAAGACATTTCAGATTTTCGATTTAAGATTTCAGATTGAGAATCGGTGCCCCAGCCAGCGATCTGAAATCCAATTGAGTCTTACATTGCACCTCATTATAGGAACGGGCGTTGCTCGCGTTCTTGCAGGGAATTTTCCAGATTCAGGCTTTGCCGGTTTCAGCTCTCACATGGCATAGCGAAGACGCCGATGTCGTTCAATCTGAAATCAAAAATCTAAAATCTTAAATTCCGCCAGCGCGTGCCCCACATCTGCCATCCTTTGGCAGATGTGGGACGGGGCGCTTTCTAATTTCACCTTTAGATAAGCAAAGAGCCTGTCTTTCAATCTGAAATCAAAAATCAGTGGTGTCCGGAGAAAATCCAGGACACCGGTTATAAGTCTATGACAGCACTGACGAAAATGGTTGTGGCGGAATTTTTCGATTTCAATTTCGAACACCATTT
>JBEKQR010000336.1:0-5335 GCA_049519515.1 Candidatus Korobacteraceae bacterium | reverse complement strand
TTATGCTTGACGCACAGGATCACGATAATGCCGATGATTTCGATTGCGCTCAGGGCAAAGAGCCCGTACGCGGTCGAACCGGTGGCATCGACCACGAGCCCTAGTAAATAGGGGCCGAAAAATCCACCGAACGTGCCGATGGAATTAATGATGGCAATGCCGCTCGCTTTGGCCGGACCGCTCAGGAAAGAGGTCGACAGGGCCCAGAACACCGATTGCGTCCCAAAGCCGAACGCGCCGAAGCACAAGGCCACCATGGCCGCGAACGGGTGATGGTGCAGCACGAAACCACAGGTTACGAGCCCGACTACCACACAGCTCATGCCTGCGGCAATATGCTTGCGGCGTTCGAGCGACCGGTCAGAGGAACGCCCCAGGAACAACAACCCGGCCAGCATGAGAAACCAGGGGATTGCGGAGATCAGGCCAATCATCAGTGGACTTGCAACCCCAAGCTGCTTCACGGTCGCCGGCAGCCAGAAAATAATGCCCACTTGTCCGACGGTCATGCAAAAGTAAGCCAACGAAATCAACAGCACGCGCGGATTATGAAAAGTTTGCAGCACACTCAATCGTTCTTCGGCCAGCCGTGCCCGCTCTTCGGCTTGCAAACGCGCGCTGAGCCAGGACTTCTCTTCCCCGCTTAACCAGCGCGCCTCTTCCGGAGAATTGGTCAGATAGAAGAAGGCCCAAAAGCCGACCACGATCGCAGCACCGCCTTCAATGAGAAACAGCCATTGCCAGCCGCGCAGGCCGGCGAGGCCATCCATGCTGAGCAGCAATCCCGCAATGGGGCTGCCGATAATCAAAGCCACTGGAATGCCTAGCAGGAACAGTCCCATGATGCGTCCGCGTTGCATCGCCGGAAACCAGTTCGTGAGATACAGCATAACCCCCGGCACGAATCCCGCCTCGGCCGCACCGAGCAAAAATCTCAGGGAATAAAACGAGAATGGGGAACGAATAAAAAACATCAATGTGGCGATGATGCCCCAGGTCACCATGATGCGGGCTAGCCAGACTCGCGCCCCCACCCGGTAAAGCACCAAATTGCTCGGCACTTCGAACAGGAGATATCCGAAAAAGAAAATACCCGCGCCGAACCCGTACACAGCGCCGCTGAACCCCAAGTCATGCCTGAACTGGATCTGCGCAAAAGCAACGTTCGTGCGGTCCATATAACCTATGAGGTACATCAACAGCAGAAATGGAATGAGATGCGCCCGGGCTTTACGGATCGTACGCGCCTCAATCGTCATCGCATCTCCTTGTGCTGCCGTATTTGCGACAGTGTGGGTATTCATGAATGCCTCCTGGCGTCAGCATGAACGCCTAATTGATGTAAGCGGGCCAGTTTCCGCGACCGGGTGCAGCCCCTTGAGCCTTGCAACCTAACGTCCCGGTAAACCGTAGTTCCCCAGAAACGCATACCAATCCACATGAAAGGGCTCACGATCCTTCAAGTAATAGCGAGAGCCCCATTGTCGACGGTCAGGATTTCGCCGTTAATGAAAGCAGCATCGTCGCTTGCCAGGAACAGGACGGTCGCGGCAATCTCGTCCGGTTCGGCCAGCCTGCCTTGAGACGCACAGACGTTCTCGATGGTGAACGGGAATTCCGAACGCCCGAATGCTTCCAATTCGGCGAGTCCGTGGGCCGTTTTGATGAAGCCGGGGCAAATGGCATTGCACCGCACGCCTTTGTTGCGATATTCCACGGCAATTGATCGGGTAAGCTGGACACAGGCGCCCTTTGTTGTACAGTATGCCGATTCGAGCGGAGAGGCGGTCAGGCTAGAGATCGACGCCATGTTTACGATGGCGCCTCTACCCCGCGCGACCATTTTCGGGAGGACGGCGCGGGTCGTATGCACCATGGTCATCACGTTGACGGACCATAGCTCATTCCACTCCGCATCGTCCGTATTGAGAAACGACTTGACCAGCACTTTTCCAGCATTGTTATAGAGCACATCGGGTATGCCGCCCCAGCGCACGGCCGCATCGATGGCGCGTTCCGTGTCGGCGGCATTGGTACTGTCCACCTCGATAAAGCAAGCCTGCCCACCATCCAGCTTGATGGCCGTCACCACTTCCTCGCCCCGCGTGGCGGAGCGGCCAAGGACGCTGACGCGTGCGCCTTCACGCGCGAATGCCAGGGCAGAAGCCCTTCCCACCCCCATAGTGCCGCCAGCCACGATGACGTGACGCTCTTTGAATCTCATTTCTCAGCTCCTCCCCGCTGAGATCGTGTTCGCCGGAGTCCGGCAAATTCGAGGAAAAGATTCGCCGCGTCCACCAAATCTCTTCCGCCCCGCCCCGTTCCCCGCAAAATCTGATAAATCTGCAGGGCAACGCCATTGAGTGGCATGGAGACCTTGTATTTGCGGGCGAGGTCCTCACATAGCCGGAGATCCTTATATTGCAGGTCGACGGAGAAGCCAGGCACGAAATCGCCACGCTGAATACGTGGAGCGAAATAGTTGAACAGCCAGAAACTGTTCGCATCGGTATGGCTGAAGGTTTTAAGTAGGGTCTCGTTGCTAATACCTGCTGCCGCGCCGAGCGCGAATGCTTCAGCCGCCACTAGGTTGTGCAGCCCGGCAATGTAGTTGCTGATCAGCTTGACGGTCGCGCCAGTTCCTGCCGGACCAAGATGCAAAGGGTGCTTGCCTAGCACCCGCATGAGCGGAAGCGCCGCTTCGAACGCTTGCGCATCGCCGCCCGCCATGAACGTCACATTCCCGTTGCGGGCGCCGTCGGTCCCTGCGCTGAGCGGCTCGCCGCCGCTCACCGGCGCTTCCAGATAAAGAAGGCCCCGCTGTTTAGCGTTGCGTTCGATTTCCTGCGCCGTCTCGGGGTCGACCGTACTTAGGTCGAGAATGACCGTGCTCTTCCGCGCACTCTCCACGATACCGCCGGGACTGAGGTACGCCTCCCGAACCGCTGTGGGCTCCGGTAAAGAGACAAGAATGTATTCGGCATCACCCACGGCTTCGGCGATAGAACGAGCTGGCCGGGCTCCTAACTTGACGACTGCGGCCAAACGAGCAGCATTCCGGTCGAATATCGTCAATGCCGTGCCGGCGTTGACCAGGTGCTCCGCATAAATCGAGCCGATCGCTCCGACGCCAATTTGCGCAACTTTCTTGCTCTTCATTTCCTTGTCCTTTCGCTGATTCGGCATGGCATTAAACCCTTTCTCTCCTATTGTGAGTGGCGCTAAAATATATTACAGATAGGCCTATAAGATCGCACACAAAGATACAACAATAATTGGACTTGTCAAGCAAAATAAAAATATTTGCCCGAAAAAAATGAGTCAACCTTCCTAATCGGACTAAAAGAGTATGATCGCTTACCCTTCAATGTAAGCTCACATGGTAAGGGCCGATTTGAGCCCACTATGCCGTGCAAGTCAACCGAAGAGGGCTCAGCCGAGCCGTATTGCGCTTTAGTGTTAGCCGGTGTTGTTAGCGCAGTTGCTTCGTGGTGGGTGATGAGGCAGGGGGCAAAAATACATACAGGCGCTGCGCGGAGTTTTAGCGCGCCGGCAAGCCACTGAGGTAGAGCATAATCGAGAATGTGTGTCGATCTTTGTCAACTTCAGGCCGAACTGCTTTTTCCGCAGCAGTGCTTATACTTCTTTCCACTTCCACAAGGACACGGAGCATTTCGGCCCGGGGCTTTTTTGCGTGAGCCCTGGCTTTGAGTCCATGCATCCTGAATTTGAACATGCGACATGATGTTCGCTGGAGCCCGCTGCTGGCGCAATTCGTCTGCCATGAAGCGCATATAGGGTCCGACATGCCGAAAGAACATCTGGTAGGCAGGACACAGATAATTCAGTCCATATTCTCCTTCGGGCGTGGTCACAAAGCGATGTTTGGGACACTCCCCGTGACAGGCAAACTCGACGTCACATTTACGACATATCTGCGGCAGCTTTTCCTTCTTCTCCTGACCGAATCGGACCTGTTGGGAACAGAACGCCATCTCTGCTAGCGGCTTTTGCATGAGGTTGCCCAGCCGATTTTCTGGGTAAACAAAATGATCGCAGGAATAGACGTCCCCGCTATGTTCCATTGCGATCGCCCTTCCGCAGGCGCTGCGAAAAACACACAAACTAGCTTCCATGCCTAACCATATCTCGAGTGCGACATCGAAGAGTTGTATGAATTGTTTACCGACGTCTTTGCGGACCCATTCATCGAAAATTGCACACAAGAACTGCCCGTAAGCTTCCGGCTCGACGGACCAATCGGTGACTGCGGCCTGTATGTCACGGCTCGGCGGCACCAGATAGGATTGATTTCCAGAGGATACCGGAGATGCGCATTCGACGATGGGAATGAACTGTATATGCCCGCTGCCGTGTGCCTTGAGAAAGTTATAGACAGAAAGCGGAGCCACGCTGTTTTTGCGATGAACGCAGGTCAGGGTATTAAAGGGGACTTTGAATTGCTTGAGTATTTCCAATCCTCGCAGCACGCGATCGAAAGTTGGGTGTCCGCCGCTGTCTTTCCGGTAGCAATCGTGCAATTCCTTAGGACCATCGATCGAGAGGCCAACTAGGAAATCTGCTTCGGCAAGAAAACGCCCCCACTCGTCGTTAAGACAAATGCCATTGGTCTGGAGGGAATTCTCTATGTGCTTGCCGTTTGCGTATTTCTTCTGCAGGAGAACTGCTTTACGAAAAAAGTCCACCCCAAGCAGTGTTGGCTCCCCACCTTGCCATGCGAAGTGGACCGTGTCCACAGATTGCGCTGCAATATATTGCCGGATGTAAATTTCGAGTACATCATCGGTCATCGACCAACGGTTCGTGTGCGGATAGAGCAACTCCTTTTCGAGGTAAAAGCAGTACTTGCACGCGAGATTGCACACTGGCCCAATTGGCTTAGCGATAACATGAAATGCCGATTTGTCCATAAACTCTACTTCTTAATGTCCTGTTACGTCAGTGCCACGGCTCTGCACCGTCTCTCCTGTTGCGCTTCACACCGAAATCGAAATCGCGGGTGACATCTGCACTGAGATACCATACCATTTTCCGGCGGCGCCTGATTCTCAATTGTGCCCCGGAGAGACGCCGCCAACACTCGCATTGTCGTGAATAGTTGGCTCATTAGCCGGACTGCTGCTGGAAGAGCAGGGTTGTGAGGTCTTCGCCGTATCGGATGTCTACGGCGGCATCACCGGAAAAAACCGGCAGGCGCTGCCGATGAAGCAAGTAATCGAGCACGTGGCGAAGACAGGCTCGGTCATAGAATTTCCAGGCAGCCTGCCGACAGAAACGGCGTGTGCGTTTCGCCACTGCGGCTGCTCTGGTCAAC
>JBEKQR010000335.1:0-5339 GCA_049519515.1 Candidatus Korobacteraceae bacterium | reverse complement strand
TGGGTCCAAGCGCTCGAGCGTTTCAATCGCCTTGATCGGGTGCGAGTAAATGATTTTATCCCAGATGAAATCCTGCCGCTGTTTCTCCGGAAGATCCTTGATTTTTTCGTGAACGTTCAAAAACTCCGCCATGCTGGCGACGTCGAAACTGGCTCCGGCATCGTAAAACGTCTGTACGATCGCAGGGTCGCTGTTAGCCTTGACCGCGTAGTAGGCCTGCACGCGCGGCAGATACTTTCGGAACTGGTCGTAGTTCTCTCGCAGCGCCTTATGGTCCACAACAACAAACGGCGTGCTTTGCTTCTTGGCCAATTGAAAGAGCGTCTTTTGGTCCATAGCTTACGTCCATGGCTGAAATTTTTACGTCAATCGCGATCTTGAGGCCGTGCAGGATGCCATTGCCAGTCCTGTAAATTCCCGTCGCGCCACGCTGGGTTCAAATGCCGTCTCCCTCCGTGACCAGAAAATTCTTGAACTGCCAGGGGTCAGACATGTCGATCTGCGGCTTGTTATATCCGCTGAAGAAGTTGGAGTAGTGCTTCAGCGGGCTCCAGTCCGAAGCCACGGAAACGAACCTGCCCAGGTATGGCTTGCTGACCTCCAGCACGTAGTCATGGGGCAAGTCGTCAGGCACGCACAGCCCCCGGCACGGGTTCTCGACCATCCACATGCAGGCGGCAACAACCGAAATCGCTACCTGCATCGTGGTCGCGTTCTGATGCGGTACCAGGCGGCGCGACTCCTCGATATCGAGATCGCTTCCGCACCACCACGATTCGTAGGGGTGCCCCATCACCAGTGCGCCCAGAATATCGGCGCCGCTGATGATTTCGTCGGTCATGATGCGGATGCGCGGTTGCAACCGGTAGTCGTAGCCGCGCAGTTCGTGGAGCGAGGCAATGGCGGCGTCACACGGGCAATAAGCGTAGTGGACCGTCGGGCGGTAGACCGCCTTGCCGTCTTCCCAAACGGTGAGCTTCTCGGTGATGGTGAACGCCTCGCCGTGACGCACGATCATGCCGACGATGTCGTGAGCCGGTGGCACCCAACTCGCCACGAATGTGTTGATGCCCATCCGCGCCAGGCAGATCTGGCTCCTGGGACCGTCCGCGTGCTCGAAAGCGAGGGCTGGCAGCTCTTTTTCATGGGTGCCCCAGCCCATCTCGGCCGTGGTCGTCCCCTCCTCCCGGAAGCCCTCAACGCTCCAGGTATTGACGAACTCGTTCACCTGTTTGGGTTGATCTGTGATCTGCGTGTCGCGCTCGCTGCAGTGAATGACCTTGACGCCGAGTTGCTGGGCCAGGTGGTTAAAGTTCTGCGCCTTGGCGTGGTAAGCGATCCTCTCCCCCTGAGCCCCGCTGAATTTTTTCTCCGCGAGCGCGCGCTGCGCGATGTCGAGCAGCGCGTGCTTGGTGAAATGGCTGATTAGGCCGGGGTTAGCTCCGTGTTCGATCACCGCCGTCGGCCCAGGCTCGCTCCACTTGGAGATCATCCGCCGCAGATTCATGTGGCGCCAGTAAAGGGTTCGCTCGGTAGGGTGCTTGTTTTCGGCTCCAGCGTAAGGATCCCAAAGCTCTACTGACGTGTTCACATAGAGGACGCCCCGGTTGTGGCACCATTGCACGATTTCGCAACAATCGATATTCCACGCCAGGTCGATGAGGAGATCTCCGGCCGAGAGGTGCTGTCCCAGCAAGTTCCCCAGGTTCTCCGGCGTCACGCGATCCTTGATAAAAGTCATGCCCTGCTCGATCCAGGGCTTCAGAGCGGCATCGTTTGGCTCAAAATCTATGATGGTGACGCGCTTGGGATCGATACTGAGGTGTTCGACTAAAATGGGCAGCGTGCAACGCGCCACCGCTCCAAAACCGACGAGCAAGACTCGATTCGGAAACCTAACCATTATTATTCCTCTCCGCTCTGGTGACTGCTTCTCCAAAGACCGAATCACTGGCGTCACGCAGTTGGCGGACGGCAGCGCTTGGCCCCCCTTTAACTATGGTTCGCGCTGTGACATCATAATCGAAGGTCGTTGATGATCTCCAGAACATTTCTTCGGGTTCGTCTTCCTCATCGCCTTCCTCGGGCTCCTCTTCCTCAGGCTCCTCTTCCTCAGGCCCCTCTTCTTCGTCTTCGTAACTTCTATGACTCCTGGTTGCGGCAACGGTGGGGGTGAGTTCAAAGACTTCAACTTCAAGACTGTTGACTCTCATGTATACGCTTCTTTCATGCGACGTGGAGTGTTCCTGAAAGCACCCATAAGATGTTCGCCAGGACCGGCAGTCCTCAGATCAGACCAACCGGGAGGCTGCGGGCGGGCCAACCCCGTTACCCGAATACGCCCCCCATCTTCGAGCCGGCCAGGCGGTTGATTATCAGGAGGCAAATGGCGCCGAGAAGAATAAGGATAAGGCCCAGCGCCGCAGCCTCATTCACCGAACCGCCGATATAAAAATTGAAGATGCCGACGGTCATCATCTCGTGCCCGGGGACCACAAGCAGGAGCGTGGCCGAGGCCTCCTGCAGGGCCAGAATGAAGGAATAGAGCGAACCGGTAAGCACACCCTTCCAGATCAGCGGCAGAGTGACGTCGCGGAAAGTTTTGATCTTGGTCGCCCCCACGCTTTCGGCGGCCTCCTCGAAGGCGCGGTGGACAATCAACAGCGAGGCGAAGGTTCCGCGCACGGTGTAAGGCAAACGGCGCACGCCGAGCACGATCGGAATCACCATCCACATCCCAATCAGCGGGATACCCATAAAGGGCAGGGGGTCGCGAAAAGCGCGCATGTAGGCGACGCCGATCCCGGTGCCGGGCAGGGCCAGAATCAGCGTGGTCAGCGAGTCCAGGACTTCGCGGCCCGGAAGTTTGGTGCGCGACATCACCCAGGCGGACGGCACTCCCACGGCGATGCAGATAGCGACCGAAATCCCCGAATAGAGCAGACTGTTGAGTATGAACTTGGGCGTCTCGACCGAAACGCGCTGGAAATATTGCAGGGTGTACTTGACCGGGATTGGGGTCAGCGCCCAGCCCCTGCCGAAAGAGTCGAGAGCGATTCCGAAGTAAGGAATGAAGGCGAAGATCAGCACCAGCGCAAGGAATCCGACTACGCCCAGACGCGAAGCGAGCGACAGCCGCCGACGCTCGATCTGCGCGTAGGAGAGCGAGCTGTAGTCCTTGAGAGCAACGTACTTTTTCGCCACCACCAGAAAGATGATGGCCAGCACCACCATGATCGCCGAGATTACGATTCCCATCTTGAACAGCCGGCGGTCGACGAACTGGACGATGTTCAGGTAAGCCTGGGAGGCCAGCAGATCGTCCACACCCACCACCAGCGGGGTGGCGAAGTCGGCGAATGTCCAGATGAAGACCAGCAGCGCGCCGGTGACATAGCCGGGCGTGGTCAGGGGAAAGGTGATGTCCCAGAACTTGCGGAGGCCGCGCGAGCCCACGCTTTCGGCCGCCTCGTCGAGCGACGGCGAAATCTTCGACATGGCGTCCACGAGGCTCAGCGTCATCAGCGGAAACAGGTGCAGGGTCTCAACCAGCAGCACCCCGTGAACGCCGTACATGAAGTTGACCGGCTTCTCGAAGCCAAGATAATCGTGCAGCAGCACGTTGACCGTGCCGGCTCGTCCGAGGATAAAAGTGAAACCCATGACGCCGACCAACGGCGGCATGATCATGGGAATGATGGTCAGGTAGGAAAACAGTTGTCTGCCCGGAAACTCATAGCGCAGCAGGAGGAAGGCGATGGCGATGCCCAGAATCGAGGTGGTGATCACGCAGGCAACGCCCAGCCACAGAGAATTGAAGAACGACCGCAGGTAGAAGCTGTCGCTGAAGAAATCCCGGAAATTCGCCAGAGTGAAGACCCCATTCTGGGTCGTGAAGCTGTCGTAGAAAAGGCAAATGAGGGGGTATATGAGAAAGACGGCAAAAAAGGCCCAAAGCAGGCCGTAGCCGACGAGTCCTCCGGCGCGCACGTCAGACCAGGCGCGGGATTTGCCGGGGTGGCTTCTCGCCGTGATTGCGGCCGTTTCGCTGCTCACTCGCGCCTCTTACGGGGTCCCCGGCAAGCGCCGGTCTTGGGAGCTTTTGGCTGTCGAAGCTCTGGTTTGGATAAACCGGGATTTCATCTCAAAAGAGCTCATGGTTGCGCTTGCTGGGGTGCAGAAGGAATTCCCAGGGTGATGCGAACGGGGAAGCGGATGCATACCCGTTCGTCCATGGGAAACAACTTCTGGTCCCAGGGGTTCTGCACATCGACCTTGAAGACAGTGTCGCGGTCCGCAAGGTCTCCAGCTTCGCCGTCGGGGATGAGTTCGATGTCGTAGCGCACGGCGTTGCCGATATAAGAAGCGAAGCTCACCGTCCCGGAGATGACATTCATATCGTTCTGCTGGCCGTAGAATGTGCCAATGGAGGCGACCTCGGGACGCACCGAGATCTTGCAGGCATCGCCCGCCGCCAGCGGCGTTTGGTGCGGGCAGCGGATCACCCCGAAGCGGGTCTGCACGGCCATCAAGCCAGTTACCTCGTCGATCTCCTTGACCCTGCCGGCGATCAAATTGTTTATGCCGATGAAGTCGGCCACGAACGGATTTCCCGGCCGCTCATAAAGGTCCCGAGGCGTGCCGATCTGTTGCAGCTTGCCGTGGTTGACCACCGCGATGCGGTCGGAAATAGTCAGCGCCTCCTCCTGGTCGTGGGTCACGTAGATGGAGGTGATGGCCAGTTCCTTTTGCAGTTTGCGGATCTCGGCGCGGACCTGCTGGCGGATCTTGGCGTCCAGGTTGGAAAGCGGCTCGTCGAGCAAAAGAACGTCGGGATTAAGCACCAGCGCGCGGGCCAGCGCCACCCGCTGCTGCTGCCCGCCAGAGAGCTGGCTGGGATAGCGCTTCTCCAGGCCGGTCAGATTTACCATGGCGAGCACGCGGTTGACATTCGCCGGAATCTCCCTGGCTGGCATCTTCTTGATCTTCAGGCCGTAGGCCACGTTGTCAAAGATCGTCATGTGCGGCCACAGCGCGTAGTTCTGGAAGACCATGCCAATGTTGCGCTGGTAAGGAGGAATGGCCGAAACCTCGCGCTCGCCGAAGTAAATCTCTCCCTGGTCGGGGCGGTGGAAGCCGCCAATAAGCCGCAGGATGGTCGTCTTTCCGCAGCCTGACGGCCCCAGAAGCGTGAACAGCTCTCCGTCCCGTATATCGAGCGAGACGTGGCTTACCGCTTCCAGGGCGCCAAACCGTTTAACAACATCCTTCAGACGGATATGCATGAACTATTTCTTCACAATGTCCTTGTGCTTCTCCGCAATCTCCTTGCGGAAGTA
>JBEKQR010000334.1:0-5348 GCA_049519515.1 Candidatus Korobacteraceae bacterium | reverse complement strand
AAGCCACCGCGTGGCCAGCAGCCTGTTTTTCTCCGCCGGCTTGAACCAGGGGACGAAGAAATCTTTCATGATCAGCGCGGTTGCGCCCAACTGGCAGGCCGAGATGGTGACCAGGGTGGTGGCCATGATAGAAGCGGTCACAACTCCCGCGGTCCAGGGGTCCATGGATTTGAGAAACACCGGCAGGGCAAAGACGCTCTTAATCGTCGGAAACAGGCTGCGGGCCGAGATACCAATGTAGGCGGCAAAAAAGCCGATGGGGACGATGCACACGCTGGCCACGAAGCCCGCCTTGCGCGCCTCCTTTTCGTCGTTCAACGAAGCGATGCACTGGATGACGTACTGCGTGGAGAAGACGGCGCCGATGTTGGCAATGGTCCAGGCGATCATCGTGGGAATGCCGATTCCGGTCAGCGAGAAGTGCCCGGCGGGCAGGTTGGAAAGTCCGGTGGGAGTTGCGCGCAGCAGCTTCCAGGCGGTAATCGACACCAGCACCAGCCCGATGTACTTGAACGACATGTGGATCAGGTTGGAGATGCCGACTCCGCGCAGGCCGCCGAAGGCCACATTCAGTATGGTGGCCGCCCCGACAATGAAGACGCAGGTCTTGACCGAGACTCCGAGCAGAAGAGAGAGCGTGGCGGCGCCGCCGGTGTACATGGAGACGTTCACCACGATCAGCGCGTAGGTCATGATTCCCGATACCGCCATGCGGGTGGCCGAACCGTATTTCTGCGCCACCGCCCCGGAGATGGTGTACTCCTTCAGCCGGTTCAGCTTGGGGGCAATGAACAAGGCGTAGAGAAAGAAACCGATCCCCATTCCCACCAGGTTCCATGCGGCCGAGATCCCCTTGATGAAGGCCGTCTGCGCGGTGCCCAGGGTGGCGGCGGTTCCGATGAACTCGGACATGACCAGAACGCCGACGACAAACGGGCCCATCATGTTCTTGGCCGTCAAGAAACCGGCGGTGTCCTTGGCATACTTGGCCGACTGCATTCCCAAAAGCGTGGTGACTACGACGTAAGCCAGGGTGATTCCGAAGATGATCCCGAGACCTTGCATGCGGTACCCTCCAACATCCTGTGCGGGAGCTAAAGATGAGCGGATTGAGCTAGGATCAGGCCAAACACGAGATAATTCAAGGATTTTCTGGGGACGAGATCGTCTTAATTTCTCAGCCCGGGTGGTCCACATTTGCGGAGCCGAAGCAATACTACGGTTGCTATATGCGGGTGGAAGCACCGGGCTTTTTTAGCCCCTGTGGTCATTTGCTCAATGAAGTTGAACACAGCGGCTAAAGCCACATTCCGTCTGCTCCCTGATTCCCACGCCTAACCGGGCTGCGGAAAAACAGATTCCAGATCGAACGAGACCACAAGTTCTTGTTATGCCGTCTTGTAGTATCTACACCCCATAGCGCCTCGCTTGATGCTTCGGCGCGTTTTTCCGCAGCCTGTAAAGGCGTGGGCTTCCACGGTCGAGGCGGCAGCGCAGTGCCGTGGTGGCCCACATTTGCGGAGCCGCAGGCGGAGCTAATGTGGGGTATTTATGTCTCCCTGCAGATGCAACTGCCCCACTCAAGCAAAAGAAGCTTGAGTGGGCCACCCAGCGGCGGGCGGGCGTGGACGCCCCCCGGACAGCCGGTCCCGCCGTGCGGGACCAGCGCTACATTATTCGAGAGCTTCACTTCCTCAGGTCGAACTTGCGATTGAAGACGTGGCGCGCCAGCATGTTCAACTGCGCCTCGGTGGTGCCGCCTCCGATCTTGAACATGCGCACGTCGCGATACATGCGCTCCAGCGGCAGCTCTTCCGAGTAGCCGGCCGCGCCGAACATCTGCAGGCTGTCGCTTACCACCTGGACGGCGGCGTCGCCGACAAAGGCCTTGGCCATCGAGGCCTCGTGCATCAGCGGCATCTTGACGTTGTTGGGCAAGTCGCGCGCATTGCAGGCCGCCTGGCAGATGAGCAGATGGCCGGCAGTGAGCTTCACCTCGGCTTGCGCCATCTCCCACTGCAACCCCTGGAACTCGGAGAGCGTTTTGCCGAAGGCCTTGCGCTTGAGCATGTACTCCACCGCCAGGTCGTGCGCTCCCCGGGCGATGCCCAGGGCCACGGCGCTGGCGCCGATGCGCTGGCCGTTGTAGCCCCACATCAGCTTCTTCATGCCTTCGTTGCCGTCGCCCATGACGACCACGTTTTCCTTGGGCACCAGGCAATCGTCGAACAGCAGTTCGGTCTCGGGAATCCCGCGCAGGCCCATTGCCGCTTCGACTTTGCCGAAGGTGAACCCCGGCGTGCCCTTGTCGACCAGAATGCCGCCGATTCCAAGCTCGCGGCCACTGTCGAAGAAGCGCGCGAAAATCAGGTTGGTGCGGGAAATGCCGCCGCCGGTGATCCAGTGCTTGCGGCCGTTGATGACCCAGCAGTCGCCCTTCCTGTCGGCCCTGGTCGTCAGATCGGTAAGCGCGGTGCCGGCGTCCGGTTCCGTCATGCCGATGGCGGGCTTGTCGCCTTCCGCCAGAATGCGGTGTGCCACCATCTTGCGCTGCTCGTCGGTGCCGTAGGCCATAATGCAGCCGAGCGCGCCCATGTTGGTTTCCACAACCAGCCGCGCGGTGACGCCGCAATACTTGGCAACGGTTTCAATGGCGAGAACGGCGTCGATCAGAGGGCACTCCTGGCCGCCGAATTTCTGCGGAATGGTCATGCCTAGGATGCCCATGGTCCTGAGCAGCTCAAGGTTCTGGTATGGGTATTCGTGGTTCTTGTCCCAGCGCGAGGCTTTGGGAGCAAACTCCCGCTTGCCCACCTCTTCCAGGGCTGCAATCATCCGCTTCTGTTCTTGGGTGAGGGTGAAGTCCATTATCTTCCTCCGCAGTGCTTCCGATCGCGAGCTAATAAGAACGTATGAGTTGAAAACAGGGGCTGCCCGCAAAAGAAATGTTCTACGGAAAACGAATGAGAAAATAAATTCTTTGCTTCGCTCAACGAAGCTGAACACAGCGGCTAAAGCCGCATTGCGATTGGCGCCCTGATTCCCACGCCTAAAGGCGTGGGCTTCCACCAAGATACAAAGCTGAGATCCGTGGATTACTCAAATTTCTAATTAGCTCTAAAGCCGCCTTCGGAAAGCCGGCACAGGACATCAATTCCTTAGCTGGTCAGAGAGCCTGACAGCGAACCGGACTTCTGCGGCTGGGAGCGGCACAGAATTGTTATCGGTTCATGCCAAGCCGCCTTCAGCACGCAGTACCTCAGGGCGAATGCTCCGACAAGATAAGATGATGCCGCAACTACCCGGAGCAGCTCCGCGAACTCGACCATCAGCCATGCCAGCCCAATGCACGCCAACGGCAAAATGAGCCCCGCCCCAACCGCGCCGAGCAAAAAGAACGTCTGCAATTTTCCCGTCATGATACGCCGGAACTGCCGCTTGGCTCCCGAATCTCTCGCCAGAAATCTAGTACCCCAGAAAAAGGCGAAAAGCAATGCCAGCAAAATCATGCCCAGCAGCGACAGGTCGTACAAGGTCATTCCTACCTGAAAACAGTAGTCGATGTCGGCCAGCGCCAGCACGGCCACCCCGCTCATGCCGGCAGAACAGAACAGCAGCGCCGGCAACAATGGCGAGCGCCAAACCCAGACATCTTTACTGGAAAACAGGAGCAGCCCGGGATAGGCGGCCACCAGGACGGCAAAGCACGCGGTAGCAAATGCCAGAAAGGGGGTAAACACTTTCAAGCCGGCACCGTCGGCGGCAAGCAACAGGAGAGCCGATCCGACCAGGCCGATATTGAAGACAGCGCCGCGCGCCATCCAGGAGGTCTTCAGGTTCTTCATCGACCTCAAAGCATTCGCCGGGCGTCCCAGCTCGGACAATAGCAGACACAATCCCGCCACTACCAGCAGAGCGCCGCAAAGGACAATCTTCACGCTCAGCTCTTCAATACCGCTGAGCCAGCGGCTGATGAGATACACTCCCAGCAGGCCGGCACCCGCGCCTCCGAGGAAGAAATCGAGCGCGACTCTGGTTCCCCATTCCGCTTGCGGCTGCGCATTCATTGCTTGACCCCCAGGTAATAGATCGAAGGACCAAAGCCGCCATCCGGTTTCAGGGTGACGGGATTGTCCTGCTTGAGCCGCCTGGCGACCTCGCTGCCGGGATCGTCTTTGTCGCCGAAGAGGCGGGCATCATAAGGACAGAGCTCGACGCAACGCGGCGCTTCGCCTTGCGCAAGCCTGTCGTGGCACAGGTCGCATTTCTCTACCGCGCCCTTGCGCAAGCGGTCGCCCTCGGCCATTGCCGGCACGCCCTCCGGAGGCTTCCTGGCCTGGTTGAAATAGCGCGCCTGGTACGGGCAGGCAATCATGCAGTACTTGCAGCCCATGCATTTGTCGTAGTCGATTAAGACGATGCCTCGCTCATCTTTATAGGTCGCCCCGGTAGGACAAACGCGAACGCACTCTGCCTCATCGCAGTGCATGCACTGCAGCGGGAGGTAAATCTTCTTCACCTCGGGAAAGCTTCCGAGCTCTTCCTCGACCACCCTGCTCCACTTGATGTCCGTGCCGGTGCCGTTGTCGAGCTTGCAGGCGACGGCGCAGGCATCGCATCCTACGCACTGCTCGAGGTCGATGATCATTGCGTACTTCACGGTCATGCCCTCCCTACCCTGCAGAGGGTGCCCCGGAGCGGCGTGGTTCCTATGCCGAGCGAGCAGACCTCGTTGTTCATGAGCAGGTTATCGTTGGCCTCGCCGGGCCAGCCATGCGGCACGCCAACCACTTTCGGATGGATGCCCTCGGTCAGGCGCGCCGTCAGGACTATGCGCCCATAAGGCGTTTCGACAAAGACCTTGTCGCCGTCGGCGATTCCGAGCGATGCCGCGGTGGAAGCATTTATGTCAAGCACCGGAATCGGCTTAATGTCTCGGAGCGCGGGAACATTGCGCAACCCGGTGTGAAAGTAGGTTATGACACGGCGGCCGGTGGTCATCACCAGCGGATACTCTTTGGCCAGCTCCGGAGTGCTGTAGGGACTCTCATGCGGCTCGCGATGGAAGGGCAAGCCATCGTATCCCCATTCCTCAAGGCGGGCGGAATGCAGCTCGATCTTTTTGGATGGAGTCCTGAAGCCATTGTTCAGATAGCGGCCGTAAATCATGGGTTCCTGTATAACTTCACTCTTGCTCTTCTGTTCGGTGAAGGTGACGTTGAGCGGCTTCAGGAGATGATCGAAATACTCTTCTTCGGAATCCCAGAATTCGGGGAGCTGCAGCTTCTTGGCGAGTCGGATCATGATTTCGATGTCGGAGGCGGCCTCGCCCACGGAAGCCACTTTAC
>JBEKQR010000333.1:0-5358 GCA_049519515.1 Candidatus Korobacteraceae bacterium | reverse complement strand
CTTTAGTGGCAACTGGGAGAAAGTGCCGCACACAGCTGGAGAGCTAACCGTCGCTGGTTTGTTGAGAGCCACAGTACCGCACTCATGCGATGGAGGGAACCCGATGAACTTTGCCGCTGCGGTTGTTCGAGAACAGATAACCAACATTCTTAAAGCCTGGAAGATGAAGCCAGAGCTGATCGAGATCACCGCGGAAGTAATGACTGACACCGATCTGGCTGGCATCGATTCGCACGGCATCTCGATGCTTACCTGGTATGAGGGAAAGGTGTTGAACGGGACCTTGAACCTTCAGTGCGAACCGCACGTGGTTCGAGAGAATGCGGTCACAGCCCTCATCGATGCGGGAGGTGGGTTGGGCCACCCGGCGGCGGCGATGGCTGCGCGGCTGGCTGCTGACAAAGCGGCTGTTTACGGATTGGGTGCGGTCGGGGTCACCAATTCTCATCACTTCGGTCCCGCAGGATATTACGCGAAGATCATCAGCGACCGCGGTTTCATCGGCCTTGGCTTTTGTCAGTCGCGCACCGTTGCCGTGCAGCCAACCCGTTCCAAGACTCGCGTCTTCGGCACCAACCCGATCGCCTGCGCGGCTCCGGCACGCCGTAATCCTCCATTCCTTCTCGATATGGCGACTTCAACCGTTGCCGCGCAAAAAGTAAAGATCTACGGCTACAAAGGAGCGCCGCTACCGGCTGGATGGGTGCTGGACGAAAACGGTAAGCCGATCATCGACGGTGTGCTGGCCACGCGCACCATCTTCGAGAGTGATAAGGGCGGGCTGAGCCCGCTCGGCGGCACAGCAGAGATGCGAAGCCACAAGGGCTATGGCCTAGGAATGATGGTGCAGATCCTGGGGAGCACATTGGTCGGGGGTTCTTTCGCTCCCATCGACGCCCCGCGCGGAGCCATGGATAAGGGTGACAACATTGGGCACTTCTTCCTGGCAATCGATCCCAAATGCTTCCGCGATGCGGGGGCCTTCGAGAGCGCCCTCGATGACATGATCGATTACCTGCACGCGCAGCCGCCGATCAATCCGGAAGAGCCGGTTCTGGTCCCCGGCGACCCGGAATTGCAGTCTAAGGAAAAGAGGTGCAAGGAAGGGATTCCGCTTTCCGACGCGCTTGTCAAGAATATCCGCGAAATTTGTGAACGCTGCGGCGCGCCGTTTCTGCTGAGCTGAACTGCAGAATCGCCCGCGCCCCAGGTCCGCAGGGATGAGATCTGGGGCACGCGAACGCGCTTCCGGCACTGCGCTTGTGATGAAGCCTCGTCGGACGGGTACCGCAACTTGACGAAATCTTCTAAGGTTTCCCTGCTGTCTGCGCGTTGCCGGCCGCGGGCGCCTGCGCCGCGGTCGGAACCTTGGCCACCTTGACGGTTATCAGCGTGACGAGCGCTCCGGCAAAGGCCAGCAACGCCAGCCCGCAAAGCCCGCCCTTGAAACTGTCAGTTATGTATTTGAACCAGCCCACCATGTAGGGACCTGCCCAACCGCCAAGGTTGCCTACCGAGTTGATGAATGCAATGCCAGCGGCCGCCCCAGCTCCGCTCAGGTAAGCGGCAGGTATCGGCCAGAATGGTCCCTTGACGCCCATGATGCCGATGGTCGCGACACAGAACATCATGATGGCGCCCATCGTAGGCCCAAGCAAACCTGCGGCCCCCAACCCGATTCCGGCGAGCATAAGGCTCGCGATCAGGTGCCACTTACGCTCCTTGAAGCGGTCGGACAGATAGCCAAAGGCCACCATTCCGATGCAGCCGAAGAAATAGGGAACGGACATAATCCAACCGGTCTGCATCGTCGAGAAGCCCTGTTGCTTGATGATCTGCGGCATGAACATCGACAGGCCGTAGTTGGAGCCGACGGCGGCAAAGTAGATTAAGCCGAACGCCCAGATAATCGGGCTGGTGAGCACCTTCCTGACCCCAGCTTCCGCCTTCTTGACGGCGATCTTCTCGCGGTCCGATTCCAGCTCGTGTTCCAGCCAGCGCTTTTCGGCGTCGGTCAGCCAGGAAGCTTGCGAGGGACCGTCCGGCAGAATGAACAGCACGACAATAGAGAGCAGGATGGCAGGCATCCCTTCCACCAGAAACAGCCACTGCCAGCCCTTGAGGCCGAGCGCTCCGTTGAGTTGCATGATCCAGGTCGAAACCGGCGCGCCTATCGCCAAAGCAAGCGGGATTCCCAGGTGCCACTGGGAGATCACACGCGCGCGATAGCGCGCCGGGAACCAGTAGGTCAGGTAGAAAATCGCACCGGGGCCGAAGCCGGCCTCGGCGACGCCCAGGATGAAGCGCATTGTCAGGAAGCTCTTTGGCCCCTGCACCCACATCATGGCGCAGGCTACCAGGCCCCACGAGAAGAGAATGCGGGCGATCCAGCGGCGGGCGCCCACGCGGGCCATGATCAGATTGCTGGGAACTTCGAAAATGAAATAGCCGAGGAAAAAGATTCCCGCTCCTAATCCGTAGGTGTAGGCATTCAGCCCGATATCCTTGTTCATCGTCAGAGCGGCGAAGCTGACGTTTACCCGGTCAACGTAGGCGATGATGAAACACAACACCAGAAAAGGCACCAGCCTGAGGCGAGCCTTCCGAATGACCTGCTGTTCGTTGACCTGCTCCATGTCCCCTCTCCTCTCGGGTGCCCGCAAAAACAGACCTATGCCTTCTGCCTTCACGCACGCCAAGCCGTCAAATGTGTCGTGGAAGGCAAGAATACGGGAATTTCCTTCCACGATGTCCTTCGAGGAAACTAAAATCGCGTCCTGCACTTGGGTCGGCGTTCGGCCACGTCAATCCGGCCTGCGCGACCGATGCTCCAGGATGGCGTCAGTCCAGGGCGTTTGCGTCCTGCCTAATATATGCCGGGCGGTATCCGAGGTCCAATCGCTAATTTTCATCGACTGCTAAGCGGCAGAAAACAATGTTTCGGTCGCATCCTCGTGTTTCGAGCGCTTTGCGGAGAACGGCGTGCGGCGGCGCACAGCCGGCTGCGATCGAAACGGCGGCGCAGTGGGGCGAACTTGCCCGGGGTAGGCTTGCCAGAGGGAATATAATGCGTTTTTCAGCACAGCCAGCGCATGCTCGGCCGCGACCAGCGAGGTCGAGTCCAGCGCCGCGTCGGCATCAATATCGGCTGCCTGATGATGGCGTTTTACGCCTCGCCTTGGATTGCCACGGCACTATTCAGAACAGCTAGAACTCATGAGGAGAATTAAATATGTCTAACGTCGGCTTTCGCATCTTCAACAAAATCAACCGCCCGGATAAGGCTCTGGTCGAAGGATTCAAGGGGCTGCCGGTTCCAGTCATCGGCGACGAGATGAACCGGCTGGCTTGCATGGACGCCCGCATTAAGCCGCTGAACAACATTCCGCTGCTCGGCACCGCTTTCACCGTCAAGGCTCGCACCGGCGATAACCTGATGTTCCATCGCGCCATTGACATGGCTTGCCCCGGCGACGTGATCGTCGTGCAGGGCGAAGGCGACCTGGCACACGCGCTGGCCGGCGAAAACATGATTCTGTGGGCGCTGCGCCGGAATATCGCTGGTGTGGTCGTCGACGGCGCCATGCGCGACCTCGATTCCATCCGCAAGATGAACTTCCCGGTCTTCGCCTCTGGCGTTCAGCCGAAGGGACCCTACAAGATGGGCCCCGGCGAGATCAATGTTCCCATTACCTGCGGCGGCATCGTCGTGTGCCCCGGTGACATCGTGGTCGGCGACGGCGACGGCGTGGTCGTCATTCGTCCGGCGGATGCGCCCGCGATCCTGAAGAAGGCGCAGAAGAAGCAGGCGCAGGAGCTGGCGACGCGCGAGGCCATCGCCAAGGGGACCTGGAACCGGGCTCCCTACACGGAAGAAGCCTTGCAGAAGATGGGCTGCGAGATCATCGACGACGTGTATCACGACTGATCTGCAGGTTGCCGCAATCGTTTAAGTGCCGATGTGCGCCGAAACTTGGTCTATGTGGCCCGGCAGCTGCAAGGTACTCTACGACGCGGGCGCGGTCATGGGCGACGACCTCTCGCCGCAAAAAGCTCGTATTCTTCTTATGCTGCTGCTGCAAAGTGGCGTAACAGGACAACAGAACCTACAGGCGGCTTTCAGCCGCTAATAACCTGAGCGGGAGAACAGGGCGTCGTCGAGGCGGAATATCCGCCGGGTCCTGCTCTCCCGCGCGATCTTAAGGAGAGCAATCATGTCCAGTGGAAAGGTGGCCCTGGTGACAGGGTCGGGGGGAATGAGAGGTGTGGGACGTGCAACGGCGCTGAAACTGGCGCGCAACGGCGTGGACCTGGTGTTGACCGACGCCAAACTGGCACCGGAAGATCGCCCACCCGCCGAGGTGGAAGCTGGCTGGCGCAGCATCGAAAGCGTCGCCGAGGAGGGGCGTGCCCTCGGCGTGCGCTGCCAGCCGATTTATTGCGACCTCGGACACCGCGAGCAGATCGAAGAACTGGTGCAGCAGGCCGTGGCACAGTTCGGGCACATCGACATCCTGGTCAACAACGCCCGCGCCATCATGGGTCGTGATAATGCGCCCGTCACCGAACTCTCCGAAGAGGTTTGGAACCATTTCCTGAAGATCAATGCCACCGCCGTCTTCCTGCTTACCAAGCTGGTGGGACGCGAAATGATCCGCCAGGGAAAGGGTGGACGCGTAGTCAACGTCGGTTCCAACTCCTCCCGCCAGGGCAAGGCGGGACTGGCAGCCTACTCGGCTTCGAAATTCGCGTTGGTGGGACTCACGCAGGCTTCGGCGCTCGACCTTGCCCCGTACGGCATCACGGTGAACGTGGTCTGCCCGGGTCCGATCAACACCGGGCGGCTGAGCTATTGGGAGCAGTCGCAGGCGAAAGAGAAAGGCATGTCGCTGGCTGACTTCCGGGCCACCGTGGTCGAGCAGGCCACTCGCATCACTCCTCTTGGCAGGATCGCCGAACCGGAAGACGTGGCGAACCTGATCGCCTTCCTGGCCTCCGACGAGGCGTCGTTTATCACCGGCCAGGCGTACAACGTCAACGGAGGGTTGTTGTTCCACTGATTTTTGGGCCCCGGCGCAGGTAAGCCTTCGTCGGGGCCGAACCCACTCGACATCTGAACTACTTTGCTTTGGGCAGCGCGTTTGCAATGGGCAGATGTTGATTGGCTCGGCTCGCGGCTCAGTATTCGGCGTGGCACCGTGGAGCAAGTTATAGGATACGTGAAGACAACAGCCGCCCTCTTTTGCCCTGCGCCCGTATGTTTTCAGTGACTTAGCTGGAGCCGAAAAGCCGTTTTGGAGCCCTTTCGGCGTCCGTTGCGGTGAAGTTTGGTTGCACTGATCGCAACTTCTGAACGAC
>JBEKQR010000332.1:0-5360 GCA_049519515.1 Candidatus Korobacteraceae bacterium | reverse complement strand
ATTAACCGGCCAACTCGTTGTCATGAATGTTCCCGGTTTAATCTGTCAGGCATCCGCCCGTCTGTACCCCCTTGATACCCCCTCCCCCGTATCCCGGTTTTTTGCTCCGCCTACGGCGTGGCAAATGTGGGCCACCCTCAGCTTTTCAATCTGAAATCAAAAATCTGAAATCAAAAATGTTTGCCCCTCTATTCAAAATGACAGATTCTGCCGGGAAATGTGACATGCTATTTGCCGAATGAAATCAATGACATGACCCTCGGAGGGGCTTGACAAGAAATACCGGACATCAGCAGGTGCCACACGTTCGCCCGCTATTGGCTAACGTGGGGTAGTTGCTTCTGGTGGCTCCAGGTGCGCTTCACGGTCCTGCTTGAGATCAAGAACTACCCCACCGCTGCGCGCCGAAGGTGGGGCACCAGGCTGACAACGCGAAAGAGGGTACGAATCCTTTCCAGCCGATTCATATAAGATTGTCATGTGCGCTGGCTGCGGCAATTCCTGGCGTCCCTGAACTTGCGCCGGAGTAGCATGATTAAAGAAAGCACTACGAGCGCTACTGCAACGGCGGTACGGAAAGAACTGCTTAAAAGCCTGGTCGCCAGCGGCGAGGCGAGCTACAAAGAGAGCACACGAATCACTTCCGTTCTGGATGACAAGGCACAGAAGGCGAGTGCACTGGCAGGCATTTTCCTGGCTGCCGGATTCGCAGCACTCAGACCAGACACAATATCAAAGCTTTCCTACGTCGCTCTCGCACTGTTATCGGCAGCAATATTGTTACTCCTTCTTTCTGTGGCGTTCGGGCTTGCTGTCATGTGGGCCAGGACGAATGCCGAACCACTGTCGGTTTCCCATGTTCTTTCCATGGTTGACGATTTACTGCGTATTCCTGCTCATGAAGTAACCGACGCGCGAGAAGGGAATTTCTATCGTGACCAAGGCAGGATTTGGAACGAATGTGTGAGATGGCAGGATGAAAACAATCGCAAGAAGGCGCGGCTCCTGCAATACTCGCAATTATTTCTCGCACTCGCGATGGGCTGCGTCGGGTTGTGTCTGCTTGATCTACTCGCAATGAAATTTATCAGGCCTTGATAAGAAGGAGCAGCACATGAGCGGCAAGTGTACGAAGAAGCTGGATGACGGGAAAGACTGCGTAAATGACGCAATGCCGAATTCAAACTACTGTAGCGAGCACGACCCGGCCCGTACATTTTCAGCCGGGGGTGGAGGCGGCAGCACCTGGCGTTTCCCGCTAAAGGGGGTAGGAAAACTGTACGGGCCATCGCGCTAAAGGCTAACAGCCGGTCGATCACCGAGCCGCGACAAGGCGACCTTCGCAGCTTTGCAATTCACCGCTCTTAAGGCCTGCCTTTTCACGGATAGGTTCAGAGCCTCTACCTATGCTCCTGCGGCTCTCTTGGGGAGCATTTCGCCGATGCGGCGGATTTGCGCGCCCACGCCGCGCAGCTTCTCCTCGATGTGCTCGTAGCCGCGATCGATGTGGTAAACGCGGTCGATGATGGTCTCGCCGTCGGCGACCAGCGCCGCCAGCACCAGCGAGGCCGAGGCACGCAGGTCGCTGGCCAGCACGGCGGCGCCGCTGAGCGGGGTCTTGCCGCGGACGACGGCGCGCCGGCCCTCGATCTTGATGTCGGCGCCCATGCGCGCCAGCTCCAGCGCGTGCATGAAGCGGTTCTCGAAGATGTTCTCGGTGATCAGCGAAGCGCCTTCGGCCTGGGTGGCCAGCGCCATGTACTGCGCCTGCGCGTCGGTGGCAAAGCCGGGATACTCTTCCGTGGTGATGTCGGCGGCCTTGAATGGGCCGTCGCCCATCACGCGAATGGATTCGCCGTTGACGTGAAATTTGACTCCTACCTGTTCCAGCTTGGCCAGCAGCGTGGTCTGGTGCTGCGGGTTGCAGCTGGAGACCAGCAGGTCGCCGCCGGTGAGAGCGCCGGCAATGATGAAGGTGGCGGTCTCGATACGGTCGGGAATGATGCGGTGGCGGGCGCCGCGCAGCCGGTCAACCCCGCGCACGCGTATGGTGGAAGTTCCGGCGCCTTCGATGCAGGCGCCCATCTTGACGAGCAGGGCAGCCAGGTCGGCGACCTCGGGCTCGCGGGCGCAATTCTCCATCACCGTTTCGCCCTCGGCGAGCACGGCGGCCATCAGCACGTCTTCAGTGCCGGTGACGGTAATCTTGTCGAAGACGATGTGATTGCCACGCAGGCGCTGGGCGCGGGCTTCGATGTAGCCGTGCTCCTGCGTGATCTCCGCCCCGAGGCGCTGCAATCCCTTGATGTGCAGGTCGATGGGACGCGCGCCGATGGCGCAGCCTCCGGGCATGGAAACGCGCGCCATGCCGCAGCGGGCCAGCAGCGGCCCCAGTACCAGGGTGGAGGCGCGCATGGTATTGACCAGATCGTAACCGGCTTCGGCGCGGGTGAGCTTCTGGCAGCAGATGGTGGTGCGGTGCTGCGCGCGGCCGTAGCCGAGTTCGACTTCGGCGCCCATGGCGGCCAGCAGCCGGCGCTCGGTTTCGATGTCGCGCACCTGGGGAATGTTCTCCAGCACCACCGGCTCTTCAGTCAGAATGGCGGCGGCCATGGCAGGCAGAGCGGCGTTCTTGGCGCCGCTGATGCGCACCGTTCCCAGTAACGGGTTGCCACCGCGAATGACGAATTTGTCCATCTACAGAACCTAACTGCGGAAATGATTTTGCTGCTTTTCCCACATTTGCCAACTGCGGCAAAATCTTTAGGTGCCAGAGAACCAGAATCTATTGTACCGGGAGACAAGCACGCCGCGGATGTGGGGAAGACCTTAATCACCGCGCTATCGGACTGCCCCAATGGAAGCCTTAAGTGGGCCACTCATCGTGATTGTTTGGCGGCGAAAGACCCACATCTGCTAAAGACGGCAGATGTGGGGCACGTCCGGGCCCTAGCGGAAGTCTTCCTCGATGGCAGCTACGATTTCGTCGTGCACGCGAGGGCGCACGCGCTTGATCTCTTGCGAGCGGCGATCGGGCCAGGTGCGGTTGGTGAGCAGCACCACGGCAAGCTGGCGCTCGGGATCGCACCAGAGCGAGGTGCCGGTGTAGCCGAGGTGTCCAAAGGAAGGGGGCGAGAAGCGCTGGCCGGACTGCGAGGGAGACGAAGGCGTATCCAAGCCGAGGGCGCGCGAGGTGCCTAGCGGAACCGCCTGCCTGGCGGTGAACAGGCGAACGGTTTCCGGACGCAGAATGGGCGCACCGCCAGCCAGCATTGAGCGAGCAAATAGGGCAACATCCATAGCATTGCCAAACAGTCCGGCGTGGCCGGAGACGCCGCCCATCACGCTGGCGTTCTCGTCATCGACCTCGCCCTGAATGAAGCGCATGCGGAATTCGCGGTCCTCCTGCGTAGGCGGAATGCTGGTTCGCCATTCCGCCGGCGGGCAGAAGCAGGCGGTGTTCATGCCCAGCGGCTGGAAGACTTCACGCCGGCAAAAACGGTCGAGCGGCTCCCCAGCCAGGCGCGACAGCAGTTCGCCCAGGATGATGAATCCTATGTCGCTGTAGCAGGCGCGGGCGAGGGGTTCTTCGACGAGGGGCGAAGTGAGAGCGAGCCACAGCAAGTCTCTGGCGGTGGTGGCGCGAAGGAAGAGCTTTTCGTAATCAATCAGCCCGGCGGAGTGGGCCAGCAACATGCGCGGCGTGACCTGGCGCCGGCGGGCGTCGGCGGAGGGCCGGCCATCAGCCTGCAAGGCGAACTCGGGCAGCAGATCGACCAGGGGCGCGTCGAGCGGCAGCCGGCCGCGCTCGTGGAGGATCATCGCCATGGCAGTGGTGGCGACCACCTTGGTCACCGAGGCGAGATCGAAGACGGTTGTCGGGGTCACGCGGGGAGAATCGGCGTCGTAGGTGAAGCGGCCAAAGGCGCGCCAGGCGACAAGTTCGTCTCGCAGGACAACGGCCAGAGATGCGCCAGGAAAGGCGCGCTCACGGACCGCCTGCTCCAGCAGGGAGAAGACGCGGGCGAAGGTCCGTTCCTGCTCGCGGAGGAGCGTTGAGGGCTTCAGATTGGTACCGTAATTCGCCATGGCGCAGAAGGTGACTCGCTGCTCTTTAGTTTCTATACGCTGTCCTAAGTCACAGGTTACCCGACAAACCAGACGCTTAACCCCGTACTCAGAGGGCACTTGTCGCAAAGAACGGAGCGTAGAATAATTAGCCTCACTATGGAAAAGACTTTCAAGCTCGGCTTAGTTATTGGCATCTTCGCCATTGCGATTGCGCTGTTTGAATACTCAAGGAATACCCGGTATCAATATTCTACTCACGGGGATCAAGGAGTTGTGCTGGACACTCGTACAGGAGAGTTCTGGACGGAGGACGGAAGCCATTTTGAGCCGAAAAAAGCCCGAGTCACCCTCCACCACCCGAGAATTGACGATGTTACTGCACACGATGACCATGCCAACAAACTCAACGAGTGTCTTATGAGTCACACTGATCCTAAGAAGTGCTTGGCGGAGTTTTCGGCAGCAAAATCGCTTGAAACTTCATCGTCGCAGCATTGAGCGTAAACTGTAGGCTATGGACGGCGAAAAGAATAGAACGCACGATCTGGTTTGGCGTGAGCCCCAGAACTCAAATCGAATTTTCTGTCAGTGTAAGAGATGCGGCTTTGGATTTTCGATAGAACGCATCTCCGGCATGACGGCTGAGGAGCAAGTACAAGAAGCTTTCCGCGGCCATAGCTGCAAAGACGAAGCCCACGACTAATCACCGCACATACTTCAGTATTTCTTTGAACTCCGGGGTGCCGCTGCGGCGCAGCAGCTCGTACATGATCATCTCGGTGGTGGAGATGACGCAGCCGGCGGCGCGCATGCGGTACTGCGACATGCGCCAGTTCCACTCCACGCGCGAGGCGATGGCGTCGGAGGCGACGTGCACAAGGTATCCCTGGTTCAGGGCGCCCAGGGCGGTCTGCAGGACGCAGACATGGGCCTCCATGCCGCACAACAGCAGGGTATTGCGGTTGGCGGGCAGCGCCTTGATGGCAGCGGCAACGCCGGCGTCGCTGCAGGCGTTGAACTCGAGCTTGTCGATGTGGCGCGCGCCCGGCAGCAGCGTCGTAAGCTCCGGAATGGTCGGGCCCAGGCCTTTGGCGTACTGCGTAGTCACCACAATGGGAACGTCGAGGATCTTGGCCAGGCGGACCAGGAGCTGGGCGTTTCGGCCGACCTCCTGGCCGTTGAACATTTTCGGAAGCAGCCGCTCCTGGATGTCGATGACGACCAGCGCACATTCGTCCGCCTGCAACAGGTGGCGCGCAATCTCGGTACGGTCGAGGGTTTCGGGTTTG
>JBEKQR010000331.1:0-5378 GCA_049519515.1 Candidatus Korobacteraceae bacterium | reverse complement strand
GGCGGCGTCCACGCCGGCAGTTAACGTGCGCGGGCCAGGAGGCCCCCGCGACAGCCGGCCTGGAGACCAGCGCTACCCTCTCCCGCCGAGACGTGTACATTTCCTGCCGGTCAGAGTACTAGAGCCAGCCAATGCTTGGAATTTGAGTGCTCCGAAGAACCGCGGGCAGAGTTGCGGGGCTGCGTAACACGTTTGCGTCTCCGCCTGACTCTTCATGAATGCCACAGGCCGATAAGCGGCCAATAAGTGAACATGAACAGCAAAAGCAAGGCAAACATCACGGCGGTCAGAGGAATCGACAACCTGATCATGTCCCTGGTGGTAAAGCCTCCGGCCCCATAAGCAATCATTGCGGGCGCGGAGGTAACCGGTATCACTGCCGTGCACTGGGCGACCAGGCACACGCCCATGACGATCCCGGTGACCGGCAGGCTTGGATTGCCCAGCGCCGCCAGGAATCCGAGAATAGCCGGGGTGATTGCAGTCAGGCATGAGGTAATGCTGGTAAAGCAGAAGCGAACCAGGAAAACCAGAACAAAGATCGCCATGGCCAGCCATGTCAGGGGAAGATTGCCCACGCCGCTTTCGATGAAAACCGCCTTGGCGAACCACTTGGCCGCTCCTGTCGTGGTGAAGATTTCCGCCATGGAAATGCCGGCGCCGAA
This sequence comes from Candidatus Korobacteraceae bacterium, assembly GCA_049519515.1. Taxonomy (GTDB): domain Bacteria; phylum Acidobacteriota; class Terriglobia; order Terriglobales; family Acidobacteriaceae; genus CAWBRT01. Next base: position 4,713 of record JBEKQR010000331.1, on the reverse strand, counting down.
CAGCAGGATCGCCGTCCAATCAACCTGCTTGTAAAGCTTGTGCCAGGAGGTCACGCCGACGTAAGGCATGATCAACATCAAGACCGAGAGCACAGAAATGGCGGCGGGCTCTACGTGATGCACCTTGTCGGTCGCCCAGAGGAAAATTGTCAGCGCCATGATGATGGAAACCCTCTTCTCACTTGGCGACATTGGCCCAAGGTCGTGGATGCACTTGTCCAGGTATTCCCGTCCGCCGGGTAGTTCCTGGAATTCGAACTTGAACATTCTGGTCACCAGCAAGTACAGTCCGGCGCCAAGCAATATCGTGTATGGGAAGCAATAGAGCAGCCATTCCATATAGCTGATGGAAGGATGGCCTGCGGTCCTCAGGAAGGTCACGATGACGGGATTCGGCGCAGCCCCGGTGAGCACGCCGACGCCGGTCACCGACGGCAATATGCCGGCCAGCAGCAACATGGCCTTCCCGATTCTGCTGTTGAGCGGCAGGCCGAAAGAAGCGTTGAGTCCGAGAACAATGGGAACCAGGGTCGCCGCGCGGGCAATGACGGAAGGAATGAGGAAAGTCAAAACGAACGCGGTGATGATAATGCCGGCGATGATGGAGTTGGTCTTCGTTCCCACCATGCGGATGACCGCGTAGGCGATGCGCTTTTCCAGCCCCGTGCTGACGATGGCTGCGGCAATGAACAATCCGGCCGCCACGAACACCCAGCCACTGCTTACAAAACCGCTCATTGCCAGAGGTATGGCCTTGGATGTGCCAAGCAAGGGGCCACTCAGCCCTTGAGCAGGGGCGAATCCCAGAAGAAGGATCGTCAGAACAATCAGGGCAACGGCGCTGGCGCCGTAGGGAATGGCCTCGGTGATCCACATCAACACGGTGAAGGCGATGATGCCGAGCATGCGTTTTCCGGCGACCGACAATCCCGCCGGCGTCGGCGCCATCACGATGGCTGTCATCATCAGCAGGCCGAGAACTATGATGATCGGCTTCTTGTCGATTGTTTTCCTGCCCACCGCGTTCGTATCAGTCGATCCCCTGCCCGGCGAAGCCATGTCGTTTCCCCTTATGATTCGGTTCCAGAGCCGGTCCGGCCCCGGCGATTGCCAGGCCGGATGAGCCAAAGCTATACTTTCGATCAGACCTGCCCTGAGTCTGGCGAATATACTACTTTGCTCCTCCGTGGACAATGGAAAAGCTTGCGGCGGTTGACAGGATAACTGCGGTAGCGCAGAATTGCTGCCGGCCCACCACTACACCTCTGCGCGTGCAAACCGGGGCGGGTTGTCGAACAATGCGGATTAATTGCGAGGGATAACCAGATGGAAAAGCTGATACTGGATGTTGTGGCCCGAAGCGCCGAAGAACTTATCAAGCACACGAAGGGACCGGGTACCAGGCACGTCTTCTCGGACCACAATAACAACCCCGAAGGAAACATCTACGTGATCATGCGTGAGGTGCATGACGTGAACAACCCCGAAATGCACATCGAGCCGCATGTCCACGAATTCGAGAGTCTGTTTATTTTCAAGGGTGCAAACCCGGATATGACGGGGTTGGAGGTGGAGGTCATGCTCGGCGACCGCTGGCACCGGATGCAATCGCCAAAGGCGGTCAGAATTCCTCCCGGAGTCAGCCATAATTACCGCTTCATCCGCGGTTCGGGCGAGTACTGGAACATCGTGCTCACGCCGGGAGCGGAGTACAACCGGACGGTTCGCTAAACGCGGCGAAAGCGCCGTCATACGGCGCTCCCGTCAGCAGCAATTTAGAGCTTGTTTCAAAAATAGTGCTTTGAAGGGGCGTGGCTTCGCGGGGTCCCCAGTAAGTCCGCATTTGACTTGCTGGGGTGCCTTGAGACACGCCGTCCAGAGCCAACAAAAATGCGGGCTTTGGCCCCTGAGGAAACACGCCTTATTCCCCGGGAATGTTTTGATCGCAATCATTTTCCCGACAAAGCTGCGGCGCCTTCCTCCTTGTGAATCCTGGCCACGCCTAGAATGCCATCCTTATTGAGTTGTTCAAGGTTCTGGCCCTTAGGTTCAATTCCCAACCAAATTGTGGCCAAGCCCATGATCAGGCTACCTGCTGCCAGGAATACCCAAGCCCCTGCGATATGGCCGGCTCCCACGAAAAGGCCAACGCCGCCGGCACCCATCGCACCGCCGATGCGTCCCAGCCCCATGGCGGTCGAGGTCCCCAGCACGCGGATGTGCAGCGGGAAAACCTCCGGCGTGTAGATGGTGGCGCCGCACACACCTATTTCATTGAAAAGCCGGCAGAGAGCGGCAATCCAAAATAAATGGGGCGCAGTCTTGGCCCCAATGGCGAAACAAAGACAAATGCCTAGTAATGTGAACCCCCAGACTATGAAGAGCTTCCGGCCAACCTTCTCACTTAAGAAGTACACCAGAAAGCGTCCTCCAATGGAGAAAAGGGAGATGTACAGCATGTAGGTGACCGCCTGCTTGAGCGTCGACCCATACATCATAAAAAGCTTTGGCAACCATACATTGAGTCCCCAGCCAGCCATCTGGGGCAGTAGCCAAAGCAGCCAGGTGTGAATGGTGCGCTGGCGTATCTGCGGCGTGAACAAGTCGCGGAAGACCGCGGGGGGAAGCATCGGCAGCGGCGGTTCGTTCTGCACTGCAATCTGCGAGCGTGCGATCGCTTCATCTGAAATCTTAAGGTAGTTGAGCGCCTTTCTGGCTTCGGCAAAGCGGCCACGATTGGCCAGCCACCTGGGAGATTCCGGCACGTTGCGCCGGATCCAGAAGGTCAGCAGGGCCGGCACCACAAATACAAAAAACAGTCCCCGCCAACCCCACTTCGGAAGCACATATAGCGAGATTGCGGAAACCAGGAAAGTCGATACCGGCCAGGAGATCGGCAAGGCGCCGGCGGAATAGCCGCGAATGCGAGCTGGAGCAAACTCGGCCAGAATGGAAGCATCAACGGGTACCGCACCGCCGATTCCTATTCCGGCGAGGAAACGCGCACCCAGCAGAAAAGCCATGGTAGGCGCCAGGCCACAAACGCCTGAAAAGACGGAAAACATCAGGAGAGTCAGGGTAAAGGCGGCCTTGCGGCCCCACTTGTCGGCGATCCACCCCCAGCCGATGGATCCAACAGTCATGCCGATCAAAGAGCACGAGGCCAACAGGCCCAGAGTCTCAGGCTTGGCGTTGAACTCCTTGGCAATACCCGGCAGGACAAATCCCAACATGTAGGCATCCCCGGCATCGAACAAGGATGCCAAGGCAGTAATTACGATCACCCCGATCATGGGGCGAGTGACAGGCGATTGATCGATCGCGTGTCCGACAGCCCGGTAAGTGAGCGTTTCGCCGTGGATGGCTTGTTCCTCCTGCCGCATAGACTTCTCCCTTCCCTTTGAAATCGCACTCTATCCGAAGAAATCGGGCGAATCAATGATGAATAAGGTCTTAATCTGGAATAATCGGCAGCAGCAGATACGACCCCCACTGGCCGCCGGCATGCAGCTTTACTTTGCCGCCGAAAATGTCCGCCGGCCGGTTATCCGGGTCGTTGTGCGTCATGCCGCCCGTGCCCCGCGTGCCGTAGTAGAACTTCTTGCCGAACTCGTCCAGCTCGCCTTCGTATTCGTAGTCCTTGCCGCGAACCGTGAGCGCTACTCGCCAGCCGGCTGGAACCACAATGCAACTGGGCACAATTTCGATGTCGCACTCGTAGACCTCGCCCGGAGTTAACGGCTCGACCCGGTCATGCGGGTGAAAGGGCTGGTATGGCTTCGAACGCACCGGATCGAGCCGGCGATGCGAAACGCGCAGCCAGCCGTTGGCGATCGGCGTATTGGGATCGGTCGAGCCAAAGAAGGTCAGCTCCTTGCCTTGCGGATCGAAGACCCGCACGATCAGGAACAAGTCGGCATCTTTCGTCGACGATGAGATGAATAGCTTGGCCGCCATCGGCCCCGTGATCTCCGTAGACTTAGGCAGCGGCGGCATCCTGAAAGTGAAGCCATTGCCCAGGGCCTCATATTCAATCGCGGCTCCTTTGGCGACAGGACTGGAGCTGAGGGCCATGCCGGCGGGGTCAAGGTAGAACTTCGTCCACCGGGTGCGGGCCAGCGGCCACTCGTTTTCCGCCCGCGGCACAAACTTCTCGCCGGGATGGCGGATATTGAGATACACGCGCGGCTGGTGTTTTTCCCATCCGTTGTCGATACCCTTCAGGAAGTAGTCGAGGAAGCGCTTCTGCAGGGCAAGCCCGTAGTTGGAGTAGAAGAGCGACCAATGGGAATCGCCGTGCGCCTCCAGCCACTTCTGCTTCGAGGCCGCATACATAAAGCCGTTGAAGTTGCCCCGCGGATGGATGCCCTGCCCTCCCCAGTTTGCGCAGGTCAACAGCGGGAGCGTCACTTGCGAGAGATCGACAATACGTGCGCGGTGCCACTCGTCAATCAAGGGGTGTTTCTTAAGGTCCTCGAACACATTGACGCGGTTCCTGGCCAGTTCCTCTTCGGAGAGTGTCAGCGGGCCGGCGACGGACTCGCCGGTGTTCGGGTTCTTTCTGGCCCTCTCTCCCGTTCCATACTGAATGGTGGCCGTTTGGTGCTTCACCTTGTGCTTCTGGAACTCCGACAAAATGCCACCATGATAACAATTGTCGCGGTAGGGGTCATTCCGTCCCTCCCAAGGAATTATCGCCGCCAGATGTGGGGG
>JBEKQR010000330.1:0-5379 GCA_049519515.1 Candidatus Korobacteraceae bacterium | reverse complement strand
ATGCTTCCCACCACCATGTAGGCGTGCAGGCGCTGTGCGATGCCGGAAACAGTGGAGGCGAAGAGGCGGTCGTTGAGGAACAACGGCGCGGACGATTCGGGCCAGACAACCAGGTTTACGCCCGAGCCGTCGGGAACCTTGCTCGCCGCGTCCAGTGATTGCAGGAGTTGAGCGTACTCCGGAAATTGCCAGTGCGCCTTAACGGCAACGTTTTGCTGTACCAGCAGCGCGCGCTGATCGGCTGGCACACGCTCCAGCTCTATAAGCTGGGCAGACTGCAGCATCAGGGTGGTGACGACCGCTGCCGCCAGCATCAGCCGCCGGCGCGCGGGCCGCACCAGGAAAATGGCGGCGAAGGCGGCATTCACCAGGGCGGTCTCAAACGACAGCCCGTAGACTCCGGTGAAAGTAGCGATCTGCGAAAGCGCGGTGTTGTCGACCTGGGCGGTTCCAAGCAGGTCCCAGGGAAAGCCCACCAGGTACTCCCGCAGCAGCTCGATTGTGACCCACAGGAAAGGCACCAGGAACAGGGCGCGGCGGCAGTATCCAGCGCGGGAGTGAGCAGCCCACGCCAGCAGCGCGGCAAAGACCGCCTGGTGCAAGCCAATATACAAGGAAAACAGCACCAACAGCACGGCGGAAACGGCAGCGTCCAGGCCGCCGTAGGTGTGCATGACCGAGTACACCCAGTAACAGCTTCCCAGGTAGACGCCGGCGCCGCAGGCCCAGCCGAGAAAGAACGCCTGGAAGGGCGACGCCGGCGCCAGGTAAGAGTAACCTTCGCCTTCCAGCAGCTCCGCCGCGTCGGCTTCGCGGGCGCGCAGAACCGCGTAGATGAGCGGCGCCAGGCAGATCCAACTCAGGTAGTGAAGTCCCGGCTTGGGAAAGACGAGCACCTGCAGGGCCGCCGAACTCAGGGCCAGCAGCCAGGCGCTCTTGTGAATTCTGGCCAGGCTGGCCGCGGCGGCCAAGAGCCCGCGGCGGGGCGGCGTCCGCATTTCGTCACGGGTTGTAAGGGTGGTGTTCACAAGATTCTTCTTACCGATTAGCGAAGTTGCCTTCTCCGGCGCAAGCGATGAAACTGATGATCGCCCACCTTGCGGCAACTTAACCACTGCCAATGGACTGCCCGCTCCTTCGTCAACCCGCCCAAGGTGAAGGCCGTGGGCCGCAGGGGAACACCGAGGGGCGAAGGGTGCCCCACCCTAGCTTTTGTTGCCAGGGTGGGGTAGTTCAGTGGGGACTCGCCATAGTCTGTCGGCCCCCCCGCTGGTTCCGGCACCTGCAAACCGACCTCCAGCGGCGAGACGGTCAGGAACTTCTCGTCTACGAGATCGTGCAGGAGCATATTTGAATACATAGTCGGTCCGCCCTCGCATAGCAAGTAGCGGATTCCATATTGTTGCCTCAGCAGGCGCATGGCGCGTTCGAGGTCCACCACCTCCGCCCCGCCAGACGCAGCCGCGGCGTTCGCCGGGCCGCCACTTTCCTGGCCGCACACGATCACCTGGATCTGCGGGCGTTCTCGCAGCCTCGGCCCCATCTTGGCCGCCGCCCCCGCCGTGGTGAGCAGGAAGGGGTCGACCGTCTCGCCGTCGAAGGCGGCATACCGCTCGAAATCGATGTCGCCGGAAGCGGTAAGAAAGATGTTGCGCTCGCGTCCGCGGCGCAATTTTTCGCGCAATTGCCGCAGCGCTGGATCAGTGATGCGGAAGACGGGACCTCTGGGCCCAGGCCGGGCAAGCGCGGTCTCCGCGCGCAGAGTTCCCATTCCAAGCAGGATGGCGTCGGCGTGGGCGCGCAGCAAATCCATCAGCCAGCGGTCCTCGGGCGACTGCGAGATGTCGGAACCCGAAGGATTGGCCCCAAGCAACGAGACAACTCCGTCCACAGTTTGCACGAAGTTGGCAAAGATCCAGGGCCGCTCCGGCGGAGGCGCGGGAAAGCCGAGCTGGCCGTATGACGCGAACGACTCATCCGGCAGCTCGGAAGGCTCGCCATGATCGAACAGGATTTCGAAGTCGCGCATCTGTTTCACCCGTCAGCCGGCCAGGCCGGCCCCAAACCAGCGCCGTTTCTGCGCTTGGTTGAGGTTAGGCCGATTGGACCACGCCTTTGTACCACCATGGTCGCAAAGAATTCCCGGCGGCTAACCGCATTGTCCCTAGGCTTGCATCTCTGCTGCTTCCGGCCCTCATCGAACTAATCATGGTCTGGAAGCGGCCCAATCGCGTGCCTCTCATTGGCGAAGCGGACGCAAGCGCCGGCATCGCTGAAGTGTATAACGAGATCAAGTCGCTCTTGAGAGTCCCACAGGTGCCGCCCCTTTTTCAAATGTACGCCGGCAACGGCGGCTTCCTGACGCAGTTCTGGCGGGCGGTGAAGCCGGTCCTGCGCACCCGCGCCTTCACCGGCTCGGTTGAGCGGCTCTCCGCCGACGCCTACACCCGCATGTACAACTATTTCGCGGTCGAAGGCCAGGCGATGAGCGGCGATCCCGCTCTGCGGGAGCTTGCGCGCACGGTTGAGATGTTCCAGTTCCAGGACGCGGCTTTGTTGCTGCTGCTTTCCTTCACGGCCGAGGCCTTCGATAACCCGGTAGGACAGGCTTCGGCATCGCCTGAGGAAGCGCCTTTGCCGGTCTTTGCCTTCAGCCCGGCAATGCCGCCGGAACCGGAGATGAGCGCGCAGACTGCCCGGATACTGGACGAAGCGCGGCGGCAGTCCGGGGTTGGCATCGCGCCAATCGAGCTTCGCGCCTTGGCAGCGTCGCCTGATTTTCTCGACCACTACTGGCGGAACTGGAAACACATTAGCGAATCTCCGCTGCTGGCGGCTTGCGAAAACCAGTTACTGCTGCACGCGCGCGAGCTGGCGCACCAGCTGCCCGGCCCGGTAGAGTTTTCCTTTGCCGCTTTGCGTGAGAGCGGCGTGGAGGAAGAGGACTTCTCCGGCATCGTGCGCCTCACGCACCAGTGGAACCGCGCCTTCGCCCGGCAACTGCTGCAGGCCGTGGCGGCCAAAATCGCGCTGGAGGGCGGCAGTGGCGCCGCCCGCATGCGGCCGGACCCGGAAAAGAAAGACCCGGAGGCCCCTAAAGAAGTGGGGAAGAAGGAAGAAACGCCAACCCGGGCAGCGTGAGAGTTCCATGCCTGCCCACGAGACAAGGTGCGGACGAGACGTCCGCACCGACAGCCGGCCTGGAGGCCAGCGCTACAATGCGAGTCTCTCCCTCACGAACGCCAGCAGCTCAGGGCTGACGTACTCCGGCGGGCAGATCGGAAAGACCGGCCTCTGGGGCAAAGCTGCGGCCTGCGCTCCGGCGGACGCGGCAGTGGCGTCTTTTGGAGATGCCGCTTCCATCCCGGCCAACGCCGCAATATCCGCTTGTGAGGCAAGCCTGCGTCCACCGCCACTTACTATGAAGGCGGAGGCGCGGGGCAGGAACTCGCGGGCCGAGCTCTTGAAATCCTCCACGCCAAAATCGAGCACCAGCAGATAAAGATCGGGATCGAGAAAACGCATGATGCTGTTGGACTCGATAATTGTGTTCGCCGAGCGGGCGATGATCTCGCGGATATGCGGCACGGCTAGCGCCAGGCTATCGCCGCCGCCGCGCGCCCAGTAGACCAGCTCCGCGCCGGCCTGCAGGAAGCGCGCGGTGTCCGCATGGCCGGAGCCGCTGGTTTCCCGGCTGATCAGGAGCTTTCCTTCGGTCGCGTTGTGAGTGTGACCGGAGATTTTGATGGCGGTCCAATGCCGTTCGGGGATGGCGCGGATGAGCCCGGCAACGACGGCTGACTTGCCGACCTTGCGCGATTGTCCTCCGACAACGATGACTGCCATTTTCATCTCCAGCGCGCCAGCCGGCGCTGGTCTGCTCGTCTACATTCAGGCCGCAGCCCAATCGAATATGCTCTTCATCCCAGGGGTTAGTTTCAAGTTTCGAGTTTCAAGTTTCAAGTTTCTAAAACTTCGACGTTTCAACTTTTCGAAGGTGCCCCACATCTGCCCGCGGTTGGCAGCCCTAACCCCTCTAATAAATCGGCGGTTCTCCCGGCGGACGCGTTTTCCAGCGTCTGTGCACCCAGAGCCATTGTTCCGGGTAGCGGCGCACGTAGCCTTCGATGACCTTGGTATACAAGGCGGTATTGGCGACCGCATCGGCATCGGCGTCGCCGGTGTGCAGCGGCTCCAGCGCCGGTTCGAAGCGTATGCGGTATTTCTGCAGCGCCTCATCCCAGACGGTGAATGCCGGCACCACGGCCGCGCCGGTGTGCATGGCAGCGCGCGCCACGCCCACGGCCGTGCAGGCGGCATGCCCGAAGTAATCCACAAAGACGCCGTGCGGAGGAGTCATGTTGGTGTCCATCAGGATGCCGACTGTTCCCCCGCGGCGCAAGGCGGAAAGCAGCCCGCGCGCGAATTCCGCCTTGCCGATGCTGCCGTTGCCGTGCAAGGTGCGGTAACGTCTGGCCAAACGGTCTACGTAAGGATTATCAAGGTCGCGCACTACCAACTGCAGCTTGTGCCCGTGAAGGGAGTGGACAAACGGGCCGACCTCCCAGCCGCCAAAATGGGCGCTCAGCAGCAGCACGCCCTTGCCCCGCTGGCGCGCCGCCTCAAAATTTTCCAGGCCGTCGTAAATGGCCACCTGGGAGACATTCTCCAGCGTATAGCTGGGGAACTTGGGAAACTCAGCCAGCAGCCGCCCCAGCGAGACAAACACTCCACGCAGGATTTGCAGGCGTTCCGGGGCGGGCATGGCCGGAAAGGCCAGCTCCAGGTTGCGCAGCCCCACGCGGCGCAGACGAGAGTAAAAGCGGAAGAACCCTAGACCGATGGCTATGCCAAGGCGCCGTGCCGCCGGACGCGGCAGCGCCTGCATCAGCCGCAACACAAGCCAAACCGGCAGGAATTCCAGAAAATCCAGCATTGAGAGAAGTTCGACGGTAGCATCCGGCAAAAAGCATGTCAAACAGGCCGCCGCTGCCGCTGAAACGATTCACCATAGAGAGCGCGCAGGGCGCGGGGTTCCGTCCTGTGCCGTGCGTCACAACCGCGCGGTGATTCGAGTCACCGCCCGGCGACTGCTGTCCATCTACGATGAATGCATAGGGAGAAGCGGCCAGTCGCAACCAAGCGGAGCGCGCCACTATCACCGATCTACCGGGGACACCGGCAAACGCCTCTGTGGCGTTTGATGGGGTGGTTCTACCGGCACTGGAGAAACACAGATGGCATATATCATCATCGACACTTGCACGAAGGACCTGCTGTGCATCGACACTTGTCCGAGCGATGCTATTCATCCCCGTGGCGACGAAGCCGACTTTGAGGCTGCGACCCAGCTCTACATCAACCCCGAACTGTGCATGG
>JBEKQR010000329.1:0-5386 GCA_049519515.1 Candidatus Korobacteraceae bacterium | reverse complement strand
CGTATTGCGCGGCGGTTCTTGGAACGTCCTTGCCAGGTACGTTCGCGCTTCGTGTCGCGGCAACCTCGTTCCGGGTAGTCGTGTCGTCAATTTCGGCGTTCGTTGTGTTCGGGAAGTGAAATGATCTCTTGACACTTTTCTCTTTTACCTTGGAGCGCGGTTTCTTGTGAACGCGGGACACCCAGTCAAGACGTAGCGCTGGTCTCCAGACCGGCTGTCGTGGGGGCGTCCACGCCCGCACTCCAAACCCAGTCCCAGCCTTTCAGGCCCGCCCGTTCAGGATTGCTCGCGACGTACTGGAGAGCACGCTCCAATTCGTCCCCATCCCGAATCAGCCTGTCATAGTATTCGCGCTGCCAGAAGTTTCCCGAGCGGCAGAGAATGCGGTTAGCCATTCTCGCCGTGTACGATTTCCAACTCCTGAGTATGCTGGCCAATTCCCCGCCCGGTAGCACGCGAAAGACAACATGCACGTGATTCGGCATCAGGCACCAAGCCATTAGCCGGTATCTTTGACCGTCCCAAAAACGCAGTGCATTGGCCACTAACTCTGCAATTCGGGCATCCCGCAGGTAGCAAGCGCCGTTGCCGCGATCAAGGTATTCTTCGATTTTCTTTGGACTGTATTCAGCAACCAGCAACTCCTGGCGCGGCAGTAGCTTAAGACCAGAGCGCTTCGCAGTCTCCAGCACGCGTTGGCGCTCCACAATCTTCTCCAGAATCGGCCGCGGGAGGAAGTCGGCAAGACGAAAGGCAACAAAGTAAAGTCCCGACTCCTCTTCCCAGTGGGGCAGTCGGCCGCGCTCGCGAATCTTGACTTCGCCGAAACGGGGCTTCGTCGCGCCCTGTGCCGCGGTTGTATCCTGGGGTGGATTCTCTGCCATGAAGAAGCATTGTATTCCAGCCAAGGGAAAGTGCGGGCGTGGACGCCCCCACGACAGCCGGCCTGGAGACCAGCGCTACATTTTGGGAAGTGCTCTAATTAAGAAAATACGTCCGGTAGAGGGTGTCGCGCTGCACCGGGCGGAAGCCGGCGTCGCGGATGATGTGGCGCAGTTCTTCTTCGCTGGTGCAGTTGCGCACCCCGGCCGAGGCCACTACGTTCTCCTCGATCATGACCGAGCCGACGTCGTTGCCGCCGAAGCGCAGCCCGATCTGGCAGATCTTCAACCCCTGCGTCACCCAGCTCGACTGCACGTTGGGAAAATTGGAGAGGAAGATGCGGGAGATCGCCAATGTCTTCAGGTAATCCATGGCGGTGGCCTCATCCCAGCCGCGCCCGCCCAGGGCGGTGTTGTACGGCTGAAAAGACCAGGGGATGAAGGCGGTGAAGCCGCCGGTCTCCTGCTGCAGATCGTAGATTCGCTGGAAGTGGTTGACGCGGTGCTCGTAAGTTTCTCCCACGCCGAACATCATGGTGGCCGTGGTCTTCATGTCCAGGCGGTGAGCGGTGCGATGCACCAGCAGCCAGTCGTCGGTCAGGCACTTCAGGCGGGCGACGCGGCGCCGCACCTCGTCGTCTAGGATTTCGGCGCCGCCGCCGGGAATCGAATCCAGCCCCGCGGCGCGCAGCCGCTTGATCGTCTCCTCTACGCTGAGCTGGCTGTATTCGGCGATGGCCAGAATTTCCGAGGCCGAAAAGCAGTGCAGGTGAACCTGCGGAAAGCGCTGCTTGATGCCGCTCAGCATGCGCTCGAAGTAGTCGATCTTCAGGTCGGGATGCAGCCCGCCCTGCATGAGCACGCCGGTGCCGCCCAGCTCGACGGTTTCGCGGATCTTCTCGTAAATCGTCTCGAAATCGAGAATATAGCCTTCGGCGGCGAGCTTGCCCTTCAGAGGACGGTAAAAAGCGCAAAAGCTGCAGTACTCGGTGCAGAAGTTGGTGTAGTTGATGTTGCGGTCGATGATGTAGGTGACGATGCCGTCCGGATGCAGTTTGCGGCGCACGGCGTCGGCTTCCATGCCGATGCCGATCAGATCGTCGGAGCGGAACATCTCCAGCGCTTGTTCTTTGGTGAGACTCATGGACCAGCGTTCCCCGAGCTAAGCCCGGCCAAGACCGAAGTCATATTGTATCTCCGCCGCATAGCCGGCTCCCAGCGCGCAAATGCCGGCAGCGGCTCACGATGCTATATTGGTTTTATGCTGCAGCTCGCCCCCGGCGAGCACAGCTACGGCTGATTACGTCTCGGCTCATGTCCAAAGCTCTCGCAAAACGCATCATTCTGGCCCTGGCTCCCGTGATTGACCTGCTGTTTGCGCCACTGGTGGCTCTCGCCGGGTGCATGTTCGCGGGAATGCGGCGCACCGGTGTCGAGCATTTTCGATTGAGCAGGCGAATACTGGCCGCTGTCGGCGTGTTTCCTGTCAGGGACCATTACTACGAACCGCTGGTGAATCCCAAACATCTGCATCGTGATCTTTCGGAGGAGAGAGAGCTGCCGGGGCTTTGCCTGAACGAGTCCGGCCAGTTGGAGTTTCTGAAAAAACTGTGTTACCGGGGCGAATTGAACGAGTTGATGGGGCGCGACGGGTCGGGTGCGGGATTCTCGCTTGGAAACCAGGCATTCGAATCCGGAGACGCCGAATACTGGTACTCCCTTGTCCGTGCAGTCAAGCCAGGCCGGATTATAGAGATAGGCAGCGGCAACTCAACCCTTATTGCGATTGCCGCCATCCGCAAGAACCGCGAAGAACAGCCGGGGTATGCATGCCGGCACATTTGCATCGAGCCATACGAAGCGCCTTGGCTCGAGCGGGCCGGACCGGAGATCATGCGTTCGAGGGTGGAGCTTTTGCCAACGAGCTTTTTTTCGCAGCTGGAAGCAAACGACATTCTTTTCGTTGACTCCTCCCACGTCATTCGCCCGCAAGGCGACGTTCTGTTTGAGTGCTTGCAGGTTTTTCCCAGCCTCCGGTCGAAGGTGATTGTGCACGTTCACGATATCTTCACGCCACGAGACTACCCGGAAGACTGGATCAGGAACCGGGTCCGGTTGTGGAATGAACAGTATCTCCTGGAAGCTTTCCTGACCGAGAACAGAGAATGGAAGGTTTTAGGGGCCCTGAATTTCCTTCACCACCATCACTACGATGAACTGGCGCGGATTTGTCCATTTCTTACCAAAGACAGAGAGCCCGGGTCATTCTACATACAGCGCACTTAGTGAAATTTGTCATCACCCGCACAGTGCGCAACAGAGTTATTGTAAAATCGAGACGATGGTAGTCGCTGTCGGGGCGGAAATTCCTCTGTATCGTCTTATATCGCCTTTTCATTGAAGAGCCGTGCTTCTTGTTGCGTTACTTTTTATATAAGCACTCGTATTCATTGTCTGCCCAGAAAGGATGAGGCCGATCATGTCCGTTCCAGCCAAAACCGCCCTTATCTCGGGTATTACCGGGCAAGACGGCGCCTACCTGGCCGAGTTTCTGTACCACAAGGGCTACATCGTTCACGGCGTGAAACGGCGCACTTCGCTGTTCAACACCGAACGCATAGATCACCTCTACGAAGATCCCCATCTTCCTAACCCGAGGATGATCCTCCACCACGGCGATCTCACCGACTCCAGCAGTCTCATACACATCGTGCAGAAGGTCCAGCCGGATGAGATTTACAATCTCGCGGCCCAAAGCCATGTAGCGGTCTCGTTTGAGCAGCCGGAGTATACCGCTAACGTCGATGCCATCGGCACATTGCGCTTCCTGGAGGCGATCCGCACGCTCGGGCTGGAAAAGAAGACGCGCTTCTATCAAGCCTCGACTTCGGAGCTCTACGGCCTGGTGCGGGAAGTGCCGCAGACGGAAGTTACGCCATTCTATCCGCGCTCTCCCTATGCGGTAGCCAAGCTGTACGCCTACTGGATTACCGTCAACTACCGCGAAGCTTATGGCATTTATGCCTGCAATGGCATCCTGTTCAACCATGAATCGCCAATCCGGGGCGAGACGTTCGTGACGCGCAAAATCACCCGAGGGCTGGCGCGCATCAAACTGGGATTGCAGAGTTGTCTCTGGATCGGCAACCTGGATGCCAGACGCGACTGGGGACACGCAGCCGACTACGTCGAAATGATGTGGTTGATGTTGCAGCAAAAGGAACCGCAGGATTTCGTCATCGCCACCGGCGAACAGCACAGCGTGCGCGAATTTATAGAGCTGGTGGCGGCGGAGCTGGGGATGCAGATCACCTGGAGCGGATCGGGCTGCGACGAGAAGGGGGTGGATTCCCTTGGCAGGATAATCGTCGCCATCTCCCCCCGCTATTTCCGCCCCGCGGAGGTGGAAACGCTGCTGGGCGATGCCAGCAAGGCGCGCCAGCAGCTAGGATGGAAGCCGAAGACCAGCTTCCGTGAGCTGGTTCGCGAAATGGTGGCTGCCGACCTGGCCGGCGCACAGCGCGATCACCTGATCAAACGCAACGGGTTCAAGGCGCGCAATTACCATGAATAACGCTTTCGCGGGCGCTCGCGTCTTCGTTGCCGGGCACCGTGGCCTTGCCGGTTCCGCCATCTTGCGGCGGTTACAGGCGGAGGGCTCCGTCCGCTTGATCACGCGCCCGCATGCGGAGCTGGAGTTGACCGATGCGCTGGCGGTCGAGCGTTTTTTCGCCGCCGAGCAGCCGGAGGCGGTATTTCTTTGCGCCGCCAAAGTCGGCGGTATTCTGGCCAACAGCACCAAACCTGCCGAATTCATTTCGCAGAATCTGGCGATCCAGACGAACGTCATCGACGCTGCTTATCGCCACCGCGTAAAGCGGCTCCTCTTTCTTGGTTCCAGTTGCATCTACCCGCGGGAATGCCCCCAGCCGATGAAAGAGTCATACCTGTTGAGCGGGCCACTGGAAAGCACCAACCAGTCATACGCGGTCGCCAAGATTGCCGGTATCGAGATGTGCCGGGCCTATAACCGCCAGTACGGCACGCAATTTCTGGCGGCCATGCCTACCAACCTCTACGGCCCGAACGACAACTACGATCCGCAGGACTCGCACGTGCTGCCCGCGCTCATCCGCAAGATGCATATGGCAAAACAGAACGGCGAAGCGGAGGTGACGGTCTGGGGCACGGGTAGGGTGCGCCGCGAATTCCTGCACAGCGACGACATGGCGAGCGCCTGCGTCTTTCTGATGTCGCTTCCCGAAGCCCAATTCCGCGGGTTAACAGCCGCTGAGCCGCCGCTGATTAACGTCGGGTGCGGCGAAGATATGGAAGTCGGCGAACTCGCCAAGCTGGTCGCCGAAGTCGTCGGTTTCAGCGGCAAGCTGGCGTTTGACAGCTCGAAGCCGGACGGTAGTCCGCGCAAATTGCTGGATATTTCTTTACTGAATTCACTTGGATGGAAACCGATGATCCCACTGCGGCGCGGAGTTGAGAGCGTTTAC
>JBEKQR010000328.1:0-5404 GCA_049519515.1 Candidatus Korobacteraceae bacterium | reverse complement strand
TGGAGCGGCGCATTAGCGCGCAATGGCCCGACGAGCTCAAGGCGCAACGTGCCGACTACGTGATCGAAAACTCGGGAACCATGGCCGAGACGGAAGCGCAGGTGGAGCAGGTGTGGCAGCAACTTCTGGCCGCCGAGCGGACGAAAAGAAAACCACAGAGGGATTAAGGGTTAGTGATCAGGGGTTAGAGCTTGTTTTCAAAAATATCCCCGGGGAATAAGGCGTGTTCCCTCCTGGATACGCGATCCTTGAGACCGCTCTACTCGCTAATCCCTAATCCCTAAACCCTAAACCCTAAACCCTAAACATCAGCGGTGCTGATGCAACTAGCGCGGGACAGCAGCGGGGCATCTATAATCTTTCTAGCGCCACCACAACCATGAAACGACCTATTATTGTTGGCCTGATCATCGCCGCCGCTTTCTACTACTACACCTCGCATTACTCGGGTCTTCCTTTCCGTTCCAAGCCCGGCCAACCGGCGCACATCACCCAGGCTGCCGCCGCCCCGGAGCTCGACCCCGAGGAGCAGAACAACATAGAGATTTACAAGCATGTCTCGGCCTCGGTAGTGAACATCACCTCTACCCAAATGGCCTTTGATCTCTTCTACGGCCCCGTGCCGCAGGAGGGCGCCGGTTCAGGATTCATTATTGATAAGGAAGGCCACATCCTTACCAACTACCACGTGGTGGCCAATGCGCAGCGTCTCGAGGTGACCCTGGCCAACAAGAAGAAATACAGGGCGCAAGCGATAGGTGTGGACCCCTCGCACGACCTGGCGGTGATCAAGATCGAGGCGCCGAATCTACAACCGGTGGTGCTCGGCGACTCGCACGGGTTACAGGTCGGCCAGAAGGTGTTTGCCATCGGCAATCCGTTCGGCATTTTCGCCGGAACCATGACCCGCGGCATCGTCAGCTCCCTGCGTTCGGTGCAGACGCCGGAGGGAGCATTCATCGACGAGGCAATCCAGACCGACGCCGCCATCAACCCGGGCAATTCCGGCGGGCCGCTATTGAATTCCAAGGGCCAGGTCATCGGCATCAATACCCTGATTGCCTCGCAGGTCGGCCAGAGCGCGGGCATCGGCTTCGCCATTCCTATCAACGCCGCCAAAGCCGTCATCAACGACCTGGTGCAGTACGGCAGGGTGCGCCGTCCTTCGCTGGGCATCCGTTGGCTGCCTGTCGACCCTGAACTCGCCCAGGAAATCGGGTTGCCGGCCGACAATGGCATCCTTATCGTCTCGGTGCTTCCCGGAGGCGCCGCCGCCAAAGCCGGCCTGCGCGGCGGCACTCAGCGCGCGGATCTGGGCAACACCCCTATCCTGCTTGGCGGCGACCTGATCGTGGCCATCGATGGGCAGACGATCGCCGACCAGCAGGACCTTGCGCATGCCATGAACACTCACAAGACGGGAGACACCGTAACCGTTACCGTCTTCCGGGGAAAGCAGAAGATGGATGTGAAGGTCACGCTGCAGGAGGCCCGCACCGGGCGCGGCGAAGGCCTGTGAAAACCAGGGGACTCCACTACGCGTGTTTTTGCGCGTGAGTGGAAGCCGGGGTGGAAGGGAAGCGCTTGCTGCCTGAATCGCGGGCTGCGGAGTGAATGCTAAAATCGGGCCAGCCGGAACGGGCTTTCGCCCCGAGTCTTCGCACCCCGTGGACTGGAGTTCATGGACCGCCAATTCATTCGCAACTTCGCCATCATTGCCCATATCGATCATGGCAAGACGACGCTCTCCGACCGCCTGCTGGAGCTGACCGGCTCGCTCTCGGCGCGCGAGATGCAGGGGCAGGAGCAGGTGCTGGATGCGATGGAGCTGGAGCGCGAGCGCGGCATCACCATCAAGGCGCACGCCGTGCGCATGAACTACACGGCCAAGGACGGCAATACCTACCAGCTAAACCTGATCGATACTCCCGGGCACGTGGATTTTTCCTATGAGGTTTCCCGCTCCCTGGCTTCCTGCGAGGGCGCGCTGCTGGTGGTCGATGCCTCCCAGGGAGTGGAGGCGCAAACCCTGGCCAACAGCTACATCGCCATCAACCACGGCCTGGAGATCATCTCGGTCATCAACAAGATCGATCTGCCGAGCTCCGACATAGCCCGTACCAAGGAGATGATCGAAGGCGCCGTCGGCCTGGATGCCAGCCAGGCGCTGGCCATCAGCGCCAAAACCGGCCAGGGCGTGCCGGATGTGTTGGAAGAGATCGTGCGCCGCATTCCTCCTCCCAAGGGAGATATAGACGCTCCGCTGCAGGCGCTGATCTTTGATTCCTGGTTCGATTCCTACCGCGGCGTCGGCGTGCTGGCGCGGGTAGTGCACGGGCGCATGAGAAAGGGCCAGAAGATCCGGCTCATGTCGAACGACAAGGCTTTCGAGGTGGAGTCGATGGGCGTGCTTACGCCCAAGCCGGTCGAGATCGAGGAGCTGACCGCCGGCGAGGTCGGCTTCTTCTTCGCCACCATGAAGAACGTCGGCGACACCAAGATCGGCGACACCATCACGGACGACAATAAGCCGGCGCCAACATCGCTGCCTGGCTTTGAAGATATCAAGCCCATGGTCTTCGCCGGGCTTTACCCGGTGGATTCGCACGAGCACGCGCTGTTGCGCGATGCGCTGGACAAACTGCGGCTGAACGATTCCTCCTTCTTCTTCGAGCCGGAGAGCTCGACGGCGCTGGGCTTCGGCTTCCGCTGCGGCTTTCTCGGCCTGCTGCACATGGACATCGTGCAGGAGCGCCTGGAGCGCGAATTCAACCTGGAGCTGATCATAACCGCTCCCAGCGTCCGCTACCGGGTGACCTTGAGCGATGGCGCCGTGGTGGACGTTGACAATCCCTCGAAGTGGCCCGAGCAGACGCTGATCGCCAAGATCGAGGAGCCGATCATCACCGCCACCATCCTCAGCAATGAGGAACACGTAGGCGGAATCTTCAAGCTGGTGGAAGAAAAGCGCGGGCAGCAGAAGAACTTCGAGTACGTCGCCGCCAACCGCGTGATGCTCACCTATGAGCTGCCGCTGAACGAAATCGTGCTCGACTTCTACGACCGGTTGAAGACGGTCTCGCGCGGCTACGCCTCGCTCGATTACCACCTCTCCGGCTGGTGGGAATCGCACATGGTGAAGCTCGACATTCTGGTGGCGGGCGATCCCGTCGATGCCCTTTCGATCATCGTCCACAAAGACCATGCCTACGAGCGCGGGCGCGCGCTGGTCACCCGCATGCGCCAGCTCATCCCGCGGCAGATGTTCGAGGTTGCCATCCAGGCAGCCATCGGCGCCAAGGTCATCGCCCGCGAGAACGTCGCCGCCCTGCGCAAAAACGTGCTGGCCAAGTGCTACGGAGGCGACATCACCCGCAAACGCAAGCTGCTGGAAAAGCAGAAAGAAGGCAAGCGCCGCATGAAGCGGGTAGGCAAGGTCGATATTCCGCAGGAAGCTTTTCTCGCCGTGCTGAAGGTTACCGGCGAAGCCGGAGAGCGCTGAAACAGAACTTTGAGGTTGATGGTCACTGGCTGGCGCTCCCGGCCACAGTTCCGCCCCAGCGAATGAAAACGTCATTCGCTGGGGACACCGGCGCTCGCTTTGCTGAGTTGAAAGACTGATACGTTGCCCAGTTTTCGGGCCTTCATAGCCCGCTTCGGGGGCGTCTACCTAAACCATTGTGGTGGACGGTCTTAATGCTTCCGGAGAAATTGTTTTCCCCTCCCATATAACGCCAATTGTGCAAAACTCGCATCGCTCAGCGCTGCTTGCCTGCGCCTGGGCCAGCGACCGGCACAAGCCTGAGTTTTTCACGCAAGTCTTGGTATATAAAGCATTTGCATTGTAACCGGTCATTCACAATATGCTTCCGCCCTTGTCCTTGAGGCCCACTTTCCATGCCCATCCTCCGTTTTCTCCACAGAATTTTCCACAGGCAGGCCGCCCCGGCACTCCTCCGGCATTCCAGCAAGAGTGGCATGCGGCGTACCGAATGCCGCCAGACATTCCACCTAATGCCAGTTGCTTTCCGCGAGCATCCGTGTGGCTCACCCTCACCGCCCGGTTTGGGGCGGGTACGGTGGGATTTCGATGGAGCGCGGACATTTTTTTTCACTCTAATCGCGCCAAGAGGCACCAAAAGAAGGCGCGATGAGGAGGGGCGCCCCGCTGGGCGGATGCCGCCAGATGCCAAGGTTTCCGCCCCCGGCGCGGTTGCGGGCGCCGAAGCCGTCAGCACACAGAAAAAGCTCGACAGCGAGTCGGCATTGCGAAATAACCAGCAGATGGGGCGGGAGTGTGCCCTTCAACAGGAGTGCGATGGAGACATTACGAATTGGCGGCTATCAGCCTGAAGCCTCGGTCCACACCCGTGCCATGCGTATTGCCGAAGCCGTCATCACCCAGCGTTGCGCGCCGGCTTTGTCCGTCAGCTTTGTCGACAACGTGGTGGCGCACGGGCGGCGGGCGGGCGACCTGCTGGAGATGGTCGAAAGCGGAGAGCTGGATCTCTGCTACTTTTCTTCGAGCTACCTGGTGCGGCGCGTGCCGGCGCTGGCTGTCTTCGACCTGCCGTTCCAGGTCAGCGACCGCATGGCCTTGTTCGCCCGGCTGGACGGAGCGCTGGGGGCCAGCCTGGCGGATGCCGCCGCCGCCGCCACCGGCTACCGGGTGCTGGCCTATTGGGACAACGGCTTCCGCCATATCTCGAACCGCCTGCGCCCCATACGCCACCCCGGCGATTGCTCGGGACTGAAGCTGCGGACCATGAACAACGCCCTGCACCAGCGCGTGTTCAGGCGGCTGGGATTCGAGCCGGTCTTCATAGACGTGGCGCAACTGCGGCAGGCAGTGGCCGATCACCTCGTCGACGCGCAGGAAAATCCGCTTACCAACCTGCTGAACTTCGGCCTGCACCAACATCACCGCTATGTCAGCCTCAGCGGCCACTTCCTCGGGGTGGCGCTGGTGCTGGTGAATCGGGTGCGCTTCGATTCCTGGCCCGCGGCCATTCAAAGCGCCATTCGGGAGGCCATTACGCAAGCCACGGCCGCGCAGCGCGGCTTCGCCATCGACGAAGACGTGCGCTGCCTGGCCGAACTCAAGGCCGAGGGCGTGGAGGTTACGGCAGCGGATGAAATGGATCTCCAGGCCTTTGCGGCTGCCGTGAAAGACATCGTGGCCGAGCAGACTTCCGCCATTGACAAGAAAATCCTGCGCCAGTTCGCAGGTTAGAGCGATTCCTTGAAAGATATATCAAGCGGAAATCCAACGTAACACTTCGGAGTGTCATGCTGTCTATGACGGCGTTGGCTTTGTCAAGCGACAATGCTCCGCCTTTGAGCGCCGGAAGCGGAGTCAAGGGCGCCCAGTTGTTGGGCGTTCATCGCAGACCCTTGACGCCGC
>JBEKQR010000327.1:0-5412 GCA_049519515.1 Candidatus Korobacteraceae bacterium | reverse complement strand
ATTCCTATTTCCTAACCCCTAATCCCTAATCCCTATTCCCTATTCCCTGACCCCTATTCCTCACAACCCGAGGTACGCCCGGCGCACCTCTTCGTTTTGGGCGACCTCGCGGGCGCAGCCTTCCAGGTGCACGCGGCCTTCGGCCATGACATAGGTGTAGTCGCTCAAAGCGAGCGCCAGGTGGACGTTTTGCTCCACCAGCACCATGGTCAGGCCTTCGCCCTTCAATTTCTTCAGCGTCAAGAACAGTTGTTGCGCCAGCACCGGCGCCAGCCCCAGAGAAAGCTCGTCGATCATCAGCACCCGCGGTTCTTCCATCAGCCCGCGGCCTACGGCCAGCATCTGCTGCTCGCCCCCGGAGAGGGTCGCCGATCTCTGCCGCCGGCGCTGTTCCAGGCGCGGAAACAGCTCGAATACGCGGCCCATGTTCTGCTTCATGCGGGCGCGCGCGCGCCGCGAATAAGCCCCCAGTTCCAGGTTCTCCTGCACGGTGAGCTTGCCGAAGAGCTGCCGTCCTTCGGGAACCAGCACCAGGCCCCGTTCCGCCTTGGCATGCGGCGGCGTGCGGGTTATGTCTTCTCCGTCGAGCAGGATGCGCCCGCCCCACGGACGAACCGCTCCCATCACGGTGCGCAGGGTGGTGGTTTTGCCGGCGCCGTTGGCCCCGATGATGGTGGTAAGTTGCCCGGCGCGGACCTGGAGCGAAATGCCCCAGAGCACCTGGATCTCGCCGTAACCGGACTCAAGCCCCTCGATTTCGACCGGCGCGTTCATCAGTTCGGCTCCATGAGTTTTTCGGCGATGTTGGGGTCGCCCAGGTAGGCTTCCACCACCTGCGGGTGGCGGGCCACCTCCGCCGGCGTGCCTTCGGCTATCTTCTCGCCGAAGTTCAAGACGATGATCCGGTCGGAGAGGTTCATGATGGCCTGCATCAGGTGCTCGATGAGGAAAACGGAAATGCCGCGCTGGCGAATGGCGCGCACGATTTCGATCATGCGCGCCACCTCCGACGGATTCAGTCCCGCCAGAACTTCGTCCAGCAGGATTGCCTTGGGATGCGACGCCAGCGCGCGCGCCACCTCCAGGCGCTTCTTGCCGGCGATGGTCAACTCGCGCGCCAGGGCCGGGGCGCGCTGGGCGAGTCCAACCTCCTCCAGCGCCTCGCGGGCGACTTCAACGGCCTGCTTGAGCGACAGCTCCTGCGGGCCAAAGCAAGCGCCGACAATGACGTTATCCAGCACGGTAAGCTGGTTCAACGGCCGGACGATCTGGTGAGTGCGGGCGACGCCGTAGTGGGCGATTTTGTCCGGCGCCGCTCCCGTGATGTCGGCGCCGGCGAGCGAAATGCTTCCGCTGTCGGGCTTGAAGACTCCATTGATGAGATTGAACAGGGTCGTCTTGCCCGCGCCGTTCGGTCCGATGAGGCCGACGATCTCGCCTTCCCCGATGGAGAAGCTCACATCGCGGACGGCCCGCAGCCCGCCGAAGCTCTTGCTTATGCCGCGCACCTCCAGCAGTGGGTTCATTCCAGCACCTTCCGCGTTTTGGGCAGCAGATGATATAGCCATCCGATCAGCCCCTCCGGCGCAAACAGGATGATGATCAGCAGCAATCCGCCGGCAATCACCAGGTGAAAGCTGCTGAGGCTGGGCGAAGTCAGCAGGTATCCCCGGAGCTGCTCGTACAGGGCCGCGCCCACGACGGCGCCGGCCACGGTGCCTTGGCCGCCCAGCATCATCATCACGATGGCTTCGATCGAGACCGTCAGGTCGAAGGCGCCGCTGGGGTCGATCATGCCGTTCTTGAAGAAAACCAGCACCCCAACCACCGCGGGCAGAAAAGCCGAGATGGCATACACGCGGGCTTTATAGAGCGTGGCATTGACCCCCAGGACGACGGCCGCATCTTCGTCCTCGCGAATGGCAAAGAGCCCAAGCCCGAATTTCGAGTTCTTTATGAACAGGCTCAGCAGCAGCGACAGACCCATGACCCCGACGACCAGCAGGTAGGCTGTCCAGACGGCGCGCATCGGCCCGCCCAGCGGGGCATAGGTGTCCATCGAGACATACATGCCGCTGGAACGTCCCCAGGGATTGAAATTGGTTACGAATGCCTGCACCGCCTCCAGCACGCCGATGGTGGCCAGCGCGAAGTACGATCCCCGCAAACGCAGAATGGCAAGTCCCAGAACGAGAGCGAATAGCGTGACCACAATCCCCGCCGCCAGAGCGGACGCCGTCAACGGCCATTTTTTTACCGTGGTCAGGTAGAGCCCGATGTAGCCGCCCAGGCCGAAAAATACGGCATTGCCGAAATTGACGTAGCCGGTGTAACCGATCATCAGGTTGAGATTGCTGGCCAGGGCGATGGCTATGGCGATGAGTATCAGGGTTTCGCGCTGGTTGGCATCGTCGCGCACCAGCGGCACGAGCGCAAACACCAGGGTGAAGGCCAGAATCATCCAGAAGGAGGGACGCTTCAGCATCAGGCGGCCTTCCCGAATATCCCGCGCGGGAATGCGATCAGCACCAGAACGAACAGAGCGAACTCGATCAGCGGGACCCAACTGACGGCAATGAAGGGCGTGATCGCGCCTTCCAGCAGTCCCAACAGAGCGCCCGCCAGCAGCGCGCCGAAGGGATTGCCCAGGCCGGCCAGGATCGTCACCACGAAGCTCTTCAATTGATAGGCGCCGCCGGAGAGCACGGTGAAGGGAAAGAGCGTGGAGACCAGCCCGCCTGAAGCCGCCGCCAGCGCCACTCCCAGGCCGAAAGCCACGGTCAGCACCCAGGCCGAGGAAATTCCCATGAGCTCGGCGGCATCACGGTTGTCGGCCACCGCGCGAATGGCCTTGCCGAAGCGCGTGTAGTAAAGAAAAAGCTGCAAGCCGGCGGCGATGACTGCGGCGGCAATAGCGGCGGCTATGTGGTCGCCGGTGAAGGTGTAGGGGCCGATGGTGATTCCAGGCAGGGAGAAATCGACGTTGTAGGGGCTGGTGCTCCAAAACGTGGTGCCCAGCCCGATCAGGATCATGTTCACCGCGAAGGTGGAGAGCAGGCTGGTGAGCTGGGGGCGGCCGATGACGCGGTGAACGGCGATCCAGTAGATGCCGATGCCGCACAGAAATCCGGCGGCGATGATCGGCAGCAGCAGCACGTAAGCATTGATATGGAAACCACTGAATAGAAAAAACAGGCCGAACATGCCGAAGGCGATCATCACCCCGTGCGCCAGATTGATGACGTTCATTACGCCCCAGATAAGGCTCAGACCCATGGCTGCCAGCCCGTAGACGCAGCCGACCAGCAGACCGTCGAACATCGAGGCCAGAATTCCAAGCATGCCTTGCACTCTGCATTACAGTATGGAAAGCGATGTAGCGCTGGTCTCGCAGGGCGGGACCAGCGCTACAAGCGGACACACTACTTGCCCGCCACCACCGGCTGCCCGTGACGCAACGGGAAGATGATGGTCGCGGTCTTGGCTTCGTTCGGCCAGACGACCTGTTTGTCCAGCATTCCCGACTTGGTCTTCTGCCACTGCGCCAGGACCATGGTGTGCGTTATCTGCAAGCCGTGGCGGTTGGACTCGGTAGCGAACCTGGTGCGGCCAAAGAAGGTGGTCAGATCGGTCGAATTCATGGCGGCGGCAACCTTGGCCGGCTCCAGCGATCCTGCCTGCTCGATGGCGTGCTGCAAGATCAGGCCGGCGGCATAGCCTCCGGCCGACTCATAGCTCGGGGGGGCGTTGTACTTGGCCTGATAGGCCCTGGTGAACTCCGCGCTGGTGGGCCCGACCTGCGGCTTGAAGTTCGACTGCGGCTCCCACTGCGAGGGGACGCTCACGCCGTAGGCGGCCTCCCCGAGCTGCTGGAACTGCGGGCTGTCGGGCGCGACCAGCAGGGTGATGAATTCGACGTTTGCCTTGTGGCCGTAGATCTGCCTGGCCAGCGTGGAGCCGTCGGCGTAATGCCCGCCGCCCAGCAGCGCCGTTGCCTTGGAAGAAACCACCTTGTCGATGATTGGACCGAAGTCGGTGGTATTGGGAGCGTAGGCCTCATCGACGACGAGCTTCAACCCCAGCTTCTGCGCATAGGCGCGCGCCGCCGAGGCGACGGCCGTCGAAAAGGCGTCGTCGGAGTAAACCAGCGCCACGCGGCTGTTCGGGTCCTTGGCTTTCAGAACATCCAGCGCGCTGGCAAGATACTGGTCGGCCGGACTGAACATCTGGAACAGATACTTGTTGCCAAGGGTATAGGTCTTGGCTTCGGCCGCGCCGGTGGTGATCATGATGCGCCCGTTCTGCTCGCTGACGACGGCCGCAGTGGCGGCCAGCCCGGAGGAGTAGGGACTCAGCAGGAAATCCGCCTTGTCCTGCAGGATCAGGCGCGTGTAAAGCTGCTGTACGCGCTGCGGGTTGGATTCGTCGTCATAGTTGACGAACTTGACCTGATAATTTTTCCCGCCCGCCTTGATGCCGCCGGCGGCGTTCGCGTGGTCGCGCCAGAGTTCGAACCCGCGCAATTGCTCCAGCGAGTCGACATTCAAGCTTCCGGTGCGCGACACCGTGAAGCCCACGGTCACGGTCTGCGCGCTGCCGGAGGCCACCAGAGCCAACGCCAAAAACAGAACTGCTGCCACATACATAATTTTCATCGGAGACCCCTACCGCCGAGTGGGCGGTTTGCGCATACTGTGATGGCAGAGCCGCATCGCGAGATGCACCTTGCCCCGGGGGGAACTCTGGCGCGCAGTTTCCGTTGGGCTTTACTGCCGTGAAGGTGAATTGATATCTTGCCTTTGATTGCTCCACTGGCACCAGGAACTGAAATGAACCCAATTGCGCGCTCGCCTTTTGCCCACGATCTCGGTTTGGAGCTGGTCGAAGCGACGGCTGGCAAGGTTGTCGTCGCCGTCGAACTGACCCGGCGCCTGCAGAACCGCCGCGGGGTGGCTCACGGAGGGGTGACGGCAACCCTGCTGGATATGGCCATGGGACTCGCCTCCCGAAGTCCGGCGGGAGAATGGACCAGCGAAGGAACCGTCACCCTGAACGTCCATTTCATGCTGCCCGGCCGCGGCCGCCTGGTGGCGGAAGGGCGATTGCTGAAGGCCGGAAACACCGTGGCCTTTACCGAGGGAGAGGTTCGGAACGAGGAAGGCGCGATGGTGGCCAAGGCAACGGCGACCTTCAAGATCGTGCGCGTGCGCAAACGGCCGGGGACGCAAGAGGGGGATGCCGACGGCGACGATTCCGGCCAAAGCTGACCTGTTTAAGATTTATGATTTTCGATCAGTAGTGTCCGGTTATAAGTCGAACATTTGCAATTGGATGCAAGCATCCGGTTCTGGAAGTTGACGTTCGAACTCGAGAAAACCCTCTAAAAGCGGGTTTTTTTCGAAAAGAGAGATG
>JBEKQR010000326.1:0-5422 GCA_049519515.1 Candidatus Korobacteraceae bacterium | reverse complement strand
AAATGGTGTTCGAAATTGAAATCGAAAAATTCCGCCACAACCATTTTCGTCAGTGCTGTCATAGACTTATAACCGGTGTCCTGGATTTTCTCCGGACACCACTGATTTTTGATTTCAGATTGGAAAAGGCATTTTAGACTTTCAGTTTTTGATTTCAGATTGAAAACGTAGGCTGTTCGCTCTATTTGTTTAATCTGAAATCTGAAATCAAAAATCTGAAATGCTCTCGATCAGTCGCCGGTTGCGGCGGAGCGGCGATTGCTAAGAGGACTGGGGAATTGCACTGGCACCCCTTGCCAGTTGCTACGCTCGATGAAGGTAGGCGGCTCGTAGGCAATGCCCCGTGCCAGCCGCTTCTCTTCGCGCCAGGAGCTCCAGAGCAGCAGCGGCCCGGCCACCCACCGCAGCGAGCGCGCCACCAGACCAAACTCATCTTCTATCTGCCGGCGCAGGTCGTGAATCTTCTCGGCCACGGCGGCGTTGGTCTTTCGCAGATGCTTTTCCATCGCCCACAGCGCCGCGTTATAGGTGCCCTTGAGCTTTGCGGCCTCCGCCATGAAGCGCGCGCGCACGCGGAAATCGGGGTAGTTCTTGTAGCGCTTCCAGCCCTGGAACATGGTCTCGCAGATGCGGTAGAGGCTGGGGCCGTTCTTCTCGAAGTCGAACTTGAAAGCCCAATCGAGGAAGCGCTGGGAATCGTCGCGCGAGATGGCCGCGTGCTTGAAGTTGAACTTGAACTGCCCGTGGATGTCGGCCAGATCCACGTCGAGCATGCGCTTTTCCTGCTGCATCTGGAAATACAGCGGCGTGCCCGGCACCGGGGTGTAGAGCATGAACTGATGGAAATCGGTGCGGTGATCGACGGCGTATTCGATTTCGCGGCGGATGTTCTCGGGAGTATGGTGCTCCAGCCCGACGATGGTCGAGCCCAGCATCTTGATGCCGTGCTGCCGCAGCTCCGCCGCCAGCGCTTGCGTGTCGGAGTTTTTCAGCTTCAAATAGGTCGAATTGGGCGATTCCAGCCCGACCCAGATCCAGGAGATGCCCAGTTCCACCAGCTCCTTCATCGTGTACTTGCGAATGGCGTTCACTGACGAGAAGACGTACAGCGCCCAACTCTTCCCTTTCTGTTTCATCAGCTCCAGCACTTGCATGGCGCGGGGCCGGTTGAGCAGGAAGTTCTCGTCCATCATAAAGAACGAGCTGACGCCCATGGAGTGCTCCATGTGCTCCATGACGCCGAAAAGCTCCTCGCCCGATTCGAAGAAGTGATGCACCTTGCCTTTGCCGCCGAAGAATGAAGACGTGGTGCAGAAATTGCACCCCAGCGGGCAGCCCACCGAGGGGATGATGGTCGCCGCCGTGTCCTTGGTGGACTCGGGAACGGGCATGCCCAGCACCCGCATGCCAAAGCCGGAGAGGATCTCCGGGTGCGCTACCGGCGCCTGCGGGTCTTCGCCCAGGTACTGGCGCATCCAGGCGATGCCCTCGCCTCTAACGATGTAATCGGCATCGATCAGCGACTCGATTTCGGGAATGGCGGCTACGTGTCCGCCCACGATGATGACCGACTTGGGAGAAAGCCGGCGAACGCGACGGCACATCTCCTGCACCTTGCCGAGGTTGGGAATAATGCCAGAGATGCCTACGATGTCGTACTCGTGCCCGGTCAACTCCCGGTCGAACCCCTCCAGGGTGGGAAAATCCAGCAACGTGCAGGGCGCGGAGATGTTGTGCTGGATCATCATCAGGCCCCAGGAGCGGTGAAACATGCGCAGCGAAAAAGCGCCCTGCCCGCGCGTCACCTGGTTGTGGTAGAGCTCCATGGGATTGATGGAGCGGCTGCCGAATTCGTCATCCTGTGCGTAGGGACCGAATACGGAACAGAGCAGAACGCGCGCGCGGACCCCCTTTGGATGGGACTGAATCTTATCGCCAAACGTCGAAATCATGCTCTGATAGTAGAGAGAAGCTGGCCAGGATTTCCGTGACATAGGCACATTTCGGGCAAAAACTACAAAAGTTTTACACGTACCCCATTCGGCACCCTGGCCAACAGCGACATTGAAATCATCCCTTGACAGCGGTATGCTGAACATGCTCTCCGGTTCTCCGGCTTCTTTTCTCACAAAGTGATGTCACTGTGCGCCTGCTAAGTGTTGCCGAGCGGAGAAATGCCGGTCCGCAAATTCGGGGTCCGGAGCAAGCCTGCCTTTGGATTGCTGGGGTGGGAGACCGGGGTCCCTATCTCTTTGCCCAGCCAAGGGCGAAGATGCACGGTTGTCCAGCCCGAAAATTGCACCTAAAGATGTGCAACTTTAAGGATAACCTGGGTAAAGCGTGGCCTCCACCCGAGAAATATTGCAGTCCTATCCCTAAATATTGGGCTGTGGAAATGTTACACCCATATATTGGGTTTACACACTTGACCCCGCCCCACATCCCAGTTAAAGTGAGCTCAATTTGCAGAGCGGCACTCTTATGGAGGCCGATGGGCGCAAGCACGCAAGGAGTCGAACTTGCTTAAACTCAAGAAGCTCCAGATCCTTGGCTTTAAGTCCTTTTGCGACCGTACCGAGCTGAAGTTCAACGGCGATGGCATTGCCGCCGTGGTCGGCCCGAACGGTTGCGGGAAATCGAACATCTCCGATGCCGTGGCTTGGGTGCTGGGCGAGCAGTCGGCCAGATCGCTGCGCGGCGCGCGCATGGAAGACGTGATCTTTGCCGGCACGCGCGAGCGCAAGCCGACCGGAATGGCCGAAGTCACAATGCACCTCATCGACCCAGATAATTACAAGGGCGCGCCGGTCGTCGAGGCGGAGATCGAAATCCGCGACGACATGTCCGCCGACGACTGGGACGAGGCAGCCCTGGTACAAGCCAACGCCGAAGAGGCCGAGGAGTATATCGAAGCAGTTCGCCCGGGACAAACGGAAGAGGGTTCCCTGCCTGCCGTAAAGCAGGCTGATAGCGCGGCAAATCCAGAATCGCTTGCAGGCCCTGATCTGACTGGCGCCGGAGCGCCGGCCGCCTCTGAGACGGCCGCTCGAATCAGCACCACTGAAAATGCCGCTGCCGCATCAGCCGCGGTTCCCGGTCAACCTCAGGTAGTGCTCAAGATTCGCCGCCGCAAGTTCAAGCGGAGTTACGGCAAGGGCGAGATTGTGGTTACTCGCCGGCTGTTCCGCTCCGGGGAGAGCGAGTATCAGCTCAACGGCAAGTTCTGCCGCCTGCGCGACATTCAGGACATCTTCATGGGCACCGGCCTCGGCCCGGAATCCTATGCCCTGATCGAGCAGGGGCGCATCGGGCAGATTCTGAGCAGCAAGCCGACCGACCGCCGCAACATCATCGAAGAGGCCGCCGGAATCACCCGCTTCAAGGCGCGCAAGCGGCTGGCGGAGGCGCGGCTGGAAGACGCCCGTCAGAACCTGGCGCGCATCAATGACATCTTCGACGAAGTAACGCGGCAGATGAACTCGCTGAAGCGCCAGGCCGCCAAGGCCGAGCGCTACGCCCGCCTGCGCGACGAGATGCGCGGCAAGCTTCGCCTGGTGCTGGCCAGCCGCTTCACCGAGCTGCAGCAGCAGGCCTCCGGACTGGAGTCGGAACTGAATCTCCTGAGCGAGGAGCTGGCCGCCCGCACCCAGGCGGCGCAGCTATTGGAGACCGAGCACAGCGAGCGCGCCCAGCGGGGCTACGCCATCGACAACGAAGCGCGGCAGACGCGCGAACGGCTGAGCCAGCTCAACCTGGAAATGGACCGCTCGGCCACCCGCAGCCGCACCAACGACGAGCGCTGCGCCGAGCTGGCCGCGCGCTCGGCAGCCGCCGAAGGCGAAATCGTCGAAACCAGCGAGCAGCTTGCGCGCCTGCAGGAAGAGCTGGCCGGCAACCAGCAGGTGCTGGAATCGGCTGCCGCCGAGGTGGCCGCCGCCCAGGCGGAGCTGCGGCAGCGGCAGCAGGAGGCGCAGGACGCGGCCTCCGCCCTGCAGCAGGTCGAGCGCGAACAGGAACAGCATCGGCACTCAATCATGGACGCCATTGCCGCCGCCTCGGGCGTGCGCAACCGCATCACCCAGGCCGAAGAGCGCATTGCCGCGCTCGAACGCGAAGCACAGCGGCTGCAGAAGGAAATTTCGACCGCCAACCAGCAGGCGGAAACCTTCGGCGGCCAGCGCGGGCAAATCAGTTTGGAATTCGACTCGGCGCAGCAGCGGGTCGCGAGCGTGGCCGCGCAAATCGCCGAGACGCGCCGCCAACTGGAAGAGAAGCGCCAGGCCGAGGCGGAAGGCAAGCGTTCGCTCGACCGCATGCGCGCCGAGTTCGCCACCTTGCAAGGCAAGCGCGCCTCGCTGGAGTCGGTGATCGCCGAGCATGGCTACTCCAGCGAATCCGTGCGCAAGCTTTTCCGCGCGCAGGCGCTGCAGGGAGGCATGGCGCCGTCGGGCGTGCTCGCCGACTTTCTCGAAGTGGATGACCGTTTTGAGGGCGTGGTGGATGAGTTTCTGCGCGAGGAGCTCAACTACATCGTGGTCAAGTCCTGGGACGCGGCCGATGAAGGCTTGCGCCTGCTGCGCAGCGACGTGGACGGCCGCGCCACCTTCCTGGTGCATCCGGACGATGCCCAGGCCAAGTTCTCCTTCGTGCTGGACGAGAGCGCGCGTCCGCAGATGCCGCCCGAGCAGGTCACTCCGCTCAAGAACTGCGTACGCGTGCTGAACGGCTTTGGCAAGTCGCTGGAGGTGATCCTGCCGAAGCTAGGGAATGGCTACATCGTCTCCAACCCGGACACCGGACGCTCGCTCGCGCTGGAGAACCCGGACGCGTTTTTCCTCTCCCAATCCGGCGAGTGCTTCCATAACGTGATGGTCACCGGCGGCAAGCAGCGCAGCGAAGGCCCGCTCTCGCTGAAGCGCGAGCTGCGCGAGGTGCTGCGGCAGATGGCCGAGCTGGAGCGGATCCTGGGCCAGCAGGAAACCCGGGTGGCGCTGCTGGGCCGCGAGATCGGCGAGCTGGCCGCGCTGCTGGACAAATTGGAAAACGATAGCCGCGAGGCGGATAAGCAGGCCCTCACCAGCGGCCACACCTTGCGCCAGCTCGACAGCGAGATGGCCCGCGTGCGCGAGCGGCTGGGCGCCTACGAAAACGAAGCGCAACGGGTGGCGCGGGATAGCGAGGAGCGGCGGCAGCTCATCGCCGGACAGCGGCAGGAATTGGAGGCGCACGAGGAGCGCCGCACCCAACTGGAAACCCAGATGAAGCTGGGGCAGGACGAATTGGAGCGGATGCGCGAGGCCCGCGACCAGGCGGCGCAGGCGGCATCGCAGGCGCTGGCCATGGTGGCTACCCTGGAGGAGCGGCGGCGCGCGGCGGCCTCTTCCCTGTCGCGCATTCAATCCATGGCCGGCGAAGTCAATCG
>JBEKQR010000325.1:0-5426 GCA_049519515.1 Candidatus Korobacteraceae bacterium | reverse complement strand
GCTCAGCAGCTCTCGATCTCGGCGCTGGAGGCGGTTCTCCCCACGCGCGTGGGGATGGTAAAACGAAGACTGTGATATGTATTAATCTATAAATCCTCGACCACTGGGGGCAATCATATGAAAGTTGCCTACCTCGACATCGAAACAAGCTACATTGGTAAATTCAGCGATCAACGGCGATTTAGTGATCACAAGAATCACTGCATTACAGTTCTTGGTCTGCGGGTCCTTCAGAAGGATAAAGATACTTTCCTGCAACTCGTAGACAAGGAGATTGATAAGGGCGCACTCCTGAGTGCGCTTCGTGGGATAGACTTGATCGTGACATACAATGGCCGGTCGATTCCTGACAAAGTAAAAGGACATATTGGTTTCGACTTTCCAGTGATCGCCTCCCGGTTCGGCGTTGTACTCGACAAGGAGTTTAGACATCTTGACCTTTGTCCAGCTTGCTGGCAGCGCGGTCTCTGGGGAGGCCAAAAGGCAATTGAACGATCACTGGGATTGAAGAGAAGGCTACCCGGACGGGATGGGGCTTGGGCGGACGCTACATGGAAGAAATACGAAACAATTAGGGATGAGAGAATCCTTAACGAGCTGCTTGACTACAACCGAGAGGATGTATTCATGCTGCGTCGAATACATGAATCTCTATAAATGCCGTGAGTGAGGATTGTCGGGCGGCGTGGGCCAGTTGGATATTCGCCGATCCGAGGAACTAGGTCTGTGACCGCATGATGATTTCCATCGCGGAGGGGTGGGCGTCCCGCCCGGACCAGGCGGCAAAGCACGCCATTCTCCACCAAGCAAGATGACTCGTGACGGCAATCATCATGCGGTCACGCTACTAGGAGGAACGGGCAGCGCGGAGGACAGGAACGATCGGAGATCTGGTGGGAACCGAAGCCGGTGCATGTTCTCTAAACGGCGGATCTCGTTTTCTGTAAGACTCGGTGCCGGAATAACTCCGCGCTGCTGAAGCGGCCTCAGTTTTCTGGTCCAGTTTTCAGTCATTACTTTGCTGCTGCGATCTCGCGCTCGGCAGTGAGCAGGCGACCGAGCGGCGCGAGGGAGCCCAGTGGCAGCCCTGAAGCGTCGGGTTATGCCACCTTTCAAGAGAAGCCTCCGTGTTCCAAAATCACATGATTGTGGAATGCCCCAATTGGTCCGGGATGCTCCCAAAGAATCAACAGCTTACAATTTGCAAATGCGTAGGGTTTTCGGAATACTGGGATACTTCACCACCCTGGTTTGCGGGCAGCGTTATATTAATCAATTCGCATCACGGCCCTGAATCCTACCTAAAATCCGCCGGTGTCATCTTCCCCAGCGTATCGTTCAGCAGCTTCGCCAGCCGGAGTCCGGCCAGTGCCATCTGGCGGTCGAGGCGCTCGATATTCTCGTCATAGTAGCTGTCGCCGAGATTGGCGTTATCCTGCACCCAGATCGTTCGGGCCACGCGCAGCGACTCGTTTGCCCACTGCTCCGGTGTGCCGACAGCCAAAGACGCCAGATTATCTGCCTTGATCAGCGATTCCAAGCGCTCGGCGTACTCTGCTCGTTTCAGGCCGGTGTGCAGGATCATCGACGTATCCCAGAGGCCGTGCAGGTTCCTGTAGAAGGCTTTCGGCCAAAACCGGCGTCTGGCTGATGCGGTTTTGGCTTGCAAACTCACTCCCGAGCAGTACAATTTCAGCCATTCAGAGCCGGAAAAAGGAGATTCTGTTCACTGCAGGAGGCGCGGTTCATGAAGCCTGTTTTGGGTATTATGCTGGGCGACGCGACCGGCATTGGGCCGGAGATTGTCGCTAAACTCGTGGCGGAAAAGACTTTCAACAAGTACTGCCGCTACGTTCTGATCGGCGACGCCCGGGTGCTGGCGCTGGGACAACAGATCGCCGGCGTGCAGTTTCCCGTAGCGGTCGTGCAACATGTTGGCGAAATCGATTGGAGCGGTCCAGTTCCGATACTGGATCAGAAGAACGTGGACCCGACCAGTTTAAAAATGGGCCGACTCAACGTCAATTCCGGGCGAGCGACCGGGGATACCATCATTGCCTCACTGCGCCTGCTGCAAGAGCGGTCTATTGATGGCTTCGTCTTTGCCCCGATTAATAAGCAAGCGCTGAAACTGGGTGGCTACAACTACGAAGACGAGCACAAGATATTCGCTGAATTCTTCCACTGGGAAAAGCCATGGGGAATCATGAACGTGCTCGGTGATCTGTGGACGTTCAGAGTAACAGGGCATATTCCG
Source organism: Candidatus Korobacteraceae bacterium (assembly GCA_049519515.1). Taxonomy (GTDB): domain Bacteria; phylum Acidobacteriota; class Terriglobia; order Terriglobales; family Acidobacteriaceae; genus CAWBRT01. The sequence continues at coordinate 3,169 of JBEKQR010000325.1, read as the reverse complement.
CTGAGCGAGGTCGCCGCTAGCATTACCCTCGAAGGTACGCTGCGTGCGATAAGGCTTGCTGCTACCACCTTGCAGCGGGCAGGCTACGCCAATCCGCGAATTGCGCTAGCGGCGCTGAATCCGCACGCCGGTGAGGGTGGATTGTGTGGGAAGGAAGAAGTGTTAATTATCGGGCCTGCAATCAAAAAGGCGCGCGCCGAAGGCATTGAGGCGCTCGGGCCTTTTTCGGCCGACACCATCTTCATCAAGGCGTTTAAGGGTGAGTACAACGCAGTGGTCACGATGTATCACGATCAAGGCCAAATCGCCACCAAGTTGATGGGATTCGAGGCGGGGGTGACGGTATCGGCGGGCATGCCGTATCCAATTACCACTCCGGAGCATGGAACAGCTTTCGATATCGCTGGAAAGGGAATCGCCAAAACCGGCGCCACCGAAAACGCCGTGATCATTGCCGCGAAGATGGCCGGCTGGCGCGAGGAGAAGGAGACGTCGGCATGAGTACAAAACCAACCAAAATTAGAAGTCTGGTGCTGTTCGTAGTCTGCCTCGTGTACCTTATCACGTACCTTGATCGAGTTAACATCTCGGTGGCCGCCCCGCTAATGATGAAGCACTTCCACCTCAACAAGCTGGAGTGGGGCCTTGTTCTATCGGTATTTTCGTGGACCTATTCCACATTCCAGATTCCCATCGGCATGCTGAGCGACAAGTTTGGACCGCGAAAGGTGCTTGCGATCATCGTTTCCGGTTGGTCTCTGCTCACAGCCGCGACCGCGCTAGCATGGAGTTTTACATCCCTGCTGGTCATAAGATTGCTGTTTGGGGTTGGCGAAGCAGGCGCCTTTCCCACAGCAACTAGAGCCTTTTCACATTGGATGCCCTCGTCTGAACGCGGATTTGCACAAGGAGTTACGCACGCCGCGGCGCGATTCGGTGGAGCAGTAACGCCGATCATCGTAGCTGCCATCATGGTTCGATGGGGCTGGCAGTCGGTGTTCTTCAGCTTTGCGATCATCGGCTTAGTCTGGTCTGCATTTTGGTATCTGTGGTACCGCGACAGGCCGGCCGAGTATCAGCAAAAATGGGGCGGTATAAATCAGGCTGAGATCGAGTTGATCGATGGCGGCAGATCGAAGAAGCAGGCTCCCGCCAAGCTGCGGTTTAGAACCCTCATGAAGAGCAGGAATATGTGGTTCCTTAGCCTGAGCTACCCAACCTACTGCTACGTGCTCTGGATCTACCTGACATGGCTTCCCGCTTACCTAGTCGAAAGCAGAGGGTTCATCATCATCAAGATGGGCATCTTCGCCAGCCTACCGCTACTTGCGGGCACGATCGGCGATACCATGGGTGGATGGCTGTCGGACAAGATCTGGCGCTGGACCGGGCGCGGTAAGCTCGCGCGCCGGGTGGTAGCCATGAGTGGCATGCTGGTGGCCGCAGCATTCCTGATACCGGGTGCATTGACAAACTCCGCCTATATGGCTGTCTTTTTGCTCGCCTGCGCACTATTCGGACTGGAAATGGCGGTAGGCGTCTATTGGGCGGTTTGCCTGGATGTCGGACACGAATATGCCGGCACCGTCTCCGGCATGATGAACAGCATTGGGAATGTCGGGTCGGCACTTTCACCATTGGTATTCGGCGCGATTCTGCAGTTCACCGGTTCGTGGGTCTACCCATTCGTCGTAGCTAGCGCCATCCTAGTGGTAGGCGTACTTTTGTGGCTGGGAGTCAATCCTGAACTGTCGGTCGCAGACGAGCTAGGACTGCGCCAGACTGATGAAGTTAAAACGGCTATGGTTCAGTAACGTTGTTGGCAGTAGCGGAAGCAAGGAATGAAGATGCTATTGGTGCAATTAGCCAGATCGCCTAAGAAGCTCGAATCCAGATAGCCACCTTGCTCAGGTACCCCTATTCTGCAGGCAGGCGTTGTTTTTCTAGACCGTTGTTCTGGGTGGGCTGTGGTGCTACAGGGTGGAAGCGAGTTCACCGCGAAGTCGAGGACTTCGACTGCTCTCGGTGAGCCGCGCGTGCCTACTTTGCGCCCAGCATCTCGGAGAAGATGATGCAGACCGGGCTGCCGGTGTTTACCACGTGACCAGTCGCTTCGAGCTTTCCGGTATTGGCGTCTACGCGAAAAACGACGATTGAGTGGCTGCGCTCGTTGGCGGCATAGAGAAACGCTCCCGAAGGCTCCAGGCCGATGAAGCGCGGGCCTTCACCGCCGCTCGACTTCCAATCGACGGGAGCGAGCGTGCCGGCTTCCTCGATCCGGAAGATCGCGATGCTACTGTCTCCGCGGTTGGAGACGTAGAGAAACTTGCCTGACGGTGCGACGACAATCTCCGCGGCTCCGAAGCCTCGCGCTAAATCCTTGCTGCCGGTGAACGTGGGCGGCAGGCACGAGATCACCTGCACCGGAGTCAGCGTTCCCTGGCTTGCATTGAAACGATACGCCGCGACCGTCGAATCCAGTTCGTTGACGACATAGGCATACGGCTTGGAGGGATGGAAATCGATGTGACGCGGCCCGGCGCCGTCGCAGGACGTTACAAAGGGCGGGTCGTTGGGCGACAGCTTTCCCGTGCCGGCATCCAGCTTGAAGACGAAAACCTTGTCGAACCCAAGGTCGGGGACGACCACGTAATTTCCCGTCGGATCAAACGGCACATGATGTGGATGCGAGCTTCCTTGCCGCGGAGGATAGACCTTGCCCGGCACAGGGCCGCTTGGAACTGGAACGACATCGCTCGGGGGAAGCAGACTGCCGTCCGCGCTAATGGGCAGGGCGGCGACCGTCCCGGTTTCATAGTTGCCGACGATCAGGAAGCGGTTCGTTGGGTCGACGGCGAGATGAACCGGGTTCTTGCCCGACGTCGACTGCCGGTTCAGAAACGCGAGCGCGCCCGTTCGCGGATCGACCCGAAAGGCGCTGGCCTCGCTGAAATCGCCGTGCACGCAATAGAGGAAGTCGTGCTTGCGGTCAAAGGCCAGGAAGGACGGATTCACGAGGTCCTTGACCAGTTGTAGGTGCGTCCACGCGCCTGAAGACCTGTCCACGCGGTAGACGTTGATCCCCTCGCCGCGAGCTCCGCGCTCCTTGGTGGTGCGGCATCCGACATATGCGAAGAGAGGCGATTCAGAAGACTTTTCAGCAGCCTGT
>JBEKQR010000324.1:0-5440 GCA_049519515.1 Candidatus Korobacteraceae bacterium | reverse complement strand
CTGCGTCGCCTTCAGCCCTGATCCGGTGAGCAACATCACGGTAACTTCGTTGTGCTTGATCGTTCCGGCCTCAAGCAGTTTGGTCAGCGCGGCTGCTCCAATGGCGCTGGTTGGTTCGGCGTAGAGCCCGATTCCAGCCAACTCCTTTAGCGCGGTAACGATTTGCTCCTCGCTGACGGTTATAGTCGCGCCCTTGGAGCGCCGTATGGCCTGCAGCACCTCTTTCAAGCGCACGGGACGGCTGATGGCGGTCCCTTCGGCGATAGTCGGCTTCACCTCAACCGGGAGCAGCTCGTCTTTGCCGGCGATGAAGCTGGCATGAATGGGCGCACAGTTTTCCGGCTGAACCAGAAACAACCGTGGCAGCCGCTGAACTTCTTTCTGCCGCATCAACTCTCCAAAGCCTATGTCGCATCCCAGAACGTTGCTGCCGGCGGCAGTGGGTATGATGATGTTATCGGGGACCGCGAAGCCTAGATCCTCCCAGAGTTCGTAGGCGATAGTCTTGGCGCCTTCGAGGAAAAATGCCTGCCAGTTGTGGCTGGCATAGAAGACGCGTTCTGCTTGGCAGAGGGCTTCCCGGGCCGTGTCCTCGCGGGTGCCGGGAACCAGTTGCACCTCGGCCCCATAGGCGCGCATCTGCACGGTCTTCCCCGGCTGGGTGTAAGCGGGCACAAGGATCTTGGCGCGGATGCCCGCCGCGGCGGAGTAGCAAGCGACAGCGCAACCGCCGTTCCCTGAGCTGTCCTCCAGAACGCGGTCGATTCCCTGCTGGTGCAGAATGGAGATCATTACCGACGCGCCGCGGTCTTTGAAGCTGCCGCTGGGAGCGAACCATTCCAGCTTGAACAGCGTGGGGCTGCCATGCCAATCATGGCGCACCAGTGGCGTGCAGCCTTCGCCCATGCTCACCGGATTTGCAACCGGCAGCGCAAAGGCGGCGGCATAGCGCCAAAGCGAGCGCGTACCCTGGTCGATCCGTTTTCGCCCAATGCCGGAGAGAGGCGTGATCATCAGCGGCGTGCCGGCGTCGGAGCACCACCGCGGCCGATCGATCGGATATGTTTTTCCGCTTCTGGGGTCGAGATACGCCGGAGTTGTAGTCATTGTCAACCTCCTGCCTTCCGCCAAACTTTACCAGGCAAGTATAGAGATGAATCACGCAGAGCGTTACAATTCGGACGACATTAATTTTCAAGCAGAGACGGCTGTTCCCAGACAATCGGAGTCCCCGGCGGGGGTAGACAGGCCCAAGCCGCGCGCAAGCGTTTGCTCAGCGTGCCGCACGTGCCCCACATCTGCCGTAGCTGGCAGATGTGAGAATCCTGCCGCGGGCCCGGTGGGCAGCACAGAGGAAGATGACATGGAAATAGTAAGCGGTGCATTTGACTTCGACACAATAATCCCCAGGCAAGGCACCGGCAGCTTGAAGTGGGAGAAGTATGAACCGGACGTGTTGCCTCTCTGGGTAGCCGACATGGACTTTGCCTGCCCGGAAGCGGTCTCCCGCGCGCTGGTGGAGCGCGCCGCTCATCCTATCTACGGCTACAACACGCAGTCCCCTGCCCTGATGGAGTCAATTGTCCAGTGGGTCAAGCGCCGCCATCATTGGGAGATTGAGCCGGAATGGATCCTGCTCAGCCCCGGCGTAATCAACTCCATAATCCTTTCCATCCTTGCGCTCTCCCAACCAGGCGATGGCGTCATCATCCAAACGCCGATTTATCACCCGTTTTTTCCCGTCATACGCGATAACGAACGCGAGGTCGCTGAAAACCCGCTCATCCTCAATAATGGCCGCTATGAAATCGATTTCGACCAGCTTGAGCGCACCCTGGCCGGCCGCAAAAACAAGCTGCTGCTGCTTTGCAGTCCGCACAATCCGGTTGGCCGGGTTTGGAGCAGGGATGAATTAAAAACGATTTCCGAGCTTTGCCAGAAGTATGAGGTGGATGTACTGTCCGATGAGATACATTGCGATCTGGTATACGCCGGCCACAAGCACACGCCATTTGCTACGGTCGCTTCACCGGACTCCGAGCAGTGTGTGACCTTCATGTCGGCCAGCAAGACCTTTAATCTTCCCGGACTTAATTGCTCCTACATGATCATTCCCTGCCGGCGCAGGCGCGCTTTGATCGATTCCTGGCTGAACCGATTGCACCTTCGCCGCAGTAACCTGTTCGGAGTGCTCGCCACGGAAGCCGCCTTCAGGCACGGCGAGAAGTGGCTGGATGCCCTGCTCCCCTATCTCAACCGGAACGCAGAGACCATGGCCGATTTTGTCCGGACCAGGCTGCCCGGCGTCAACGTAATCAGGCCGGAAGGAACTTACCTGGCGTGGCTGGATTTTCGCAAGCACTTTACCAGCGCCACGGAACTGGATGAGTTTCTGGTGCACAAAGCAAAGGTCGGACTCAACCGCGGAACCATGTACGGCCGCCAAGGCGAGGGCTTCGCCCGGCTTAACTTCGCCACGCCACGCGCGCGCCTGCTGGAAGCGCTTACAAGAATAGAAAAGGCATTGAGCTCCAGATAATTCTGATTGGGTGCCCCACCCTACGCCCGCTTTTGGTGTAGGGTGGGGTTGTTTTTTAGGTGAAGCGGTTTTGAAAAACCCCACCCGAGCAAAAGAAGCTCGGATGGGGCACCCACCACGGTTTTTAGGTGCCCCACCCCCCGTGGTCCCCGGCGAGCGCAGCTCGCTGGGGTGCTTGGGCTAACCCTTGTAGCGCCGGCGCCCTCGCCGGCGGGCTGCGTTTTCCTGCGTTGGAACTTGTGGGACCCGCCGCCGGGGTCGGCGGCGCTACGTTTCGTCCGGCAGCTTGACTCTACCACTGAGGCTCCCGGTCTAAATGTCAGGGATCTTCCCGGATATTCCCGGACACGTTCCAATCTGCAATCTTCAATCTGAAATCTGAGATTTGAAAACTCAGTCTGGCAGCTTGGTCCCGGAGCGGCGCGCCTCTTCCTGCATCTCTTCCAGTTTTTGGCGGGCGGAATTCAGCTTGTCCTGCTTGTCCGAATACTCATCCTGGAAGCGGCTCTCCGTGGTAGTCCATTGCGCCTGGCCGTTGGTGCGCGCGTTCACATCGTTGCTGTGGATCAGGGTAAGCTGCTCGTGCTCGCGCTGGCTGAGCTTCAGGTCGCGCTCCATCAGCGAGATCTTTTCCTGTTGGCGGGCGACCTTTTCGGCCAACTCCTGTTGCTCGCGCAGGCGGTCGGCGTCGCTCTTGGAGTCGTCTGCCGAAGACTCGGCCTTTCCCTCGGACTTGGCTTTATCCGTCTTGCCGGCCTCAGCCTTGGCCTCGCCTTTCTGCGCGCCATCGGTTTTGCCTGCTTCAGACTTGGCGGAATCTTTCTCTGTGGCCTCCGCCTTGCTGTCGCTGCTCTTCTCGGCTTCCGTGGGACGCATGGTGTTGACCGACGGGATGTCGTCGTTAGTGATCACCCGCTTGGCTCGCGGGCGCGCCGTGTCTCGAGTCTGGCGAGCTACATCGCCGAGTGTCTGCGCGACAAGCCCAGGGGCGCTCAGCAACACCAGTAGAGTGATCGCAAGCCCGGCAACAGCTTTCATGGTCATACCTCAAACTCTCTCAGCAAACGCCATGCTGCGTTTGCCGGAGTAACAGTTCCAGCCCCCAGCAGCGGCTACCGCGTTCGCTGGGGTGCAAGCTGCTGCCTGCATTGTATCTCTGATTGCACGCAAGTTCATCATTTGGCAGTAACTTCGCCGGTAACGGAAGGACGAGCCTCTGATGGGGCATTGGGAAGGGGTTGGGGGTCAGAACAGGGAGAGGTACCAATCCAGCAGGCGGTTTCCGAGGAAAAAGGCAAACAGAGCCATTGATCCCAGGAAGACGCCAAACGGCATCTCATGGAAGCGCAACGCCAAAGAAGCCGATTGGCGGGCCCGGCTCCACGGTCTGAGCAGCGGGGCCCCAGGCGGATGCCGATTTTCCATCCCGGCATGCGCAACCGTGGCGTTTGCCGGCGACCCAGGCTGCGTCTGCCGGGCGAATTGAGCGCGGTGGTAGCGTTGCCAGCGTTTGCGAAAGACGTTCAGCACTACCATGACGCCGTAGAGCCCTCCGCCGACAGAGGCCGTGATCAGAGCAAACAGCGTAAGTGCGGGCCCCAGAAAAGCTCCCACCATAGCCATCAGTTTCACGTCGCCCAAGCCCATCCCCTCCACCCCGCGCCAGCGCAGGTACAGGGCGCCGCTGATATAGATGAAGCCCGCGCCGACCGCCGCTCCCAGCACGGCATTTCCCAGGGACGCCAACCGGGCGAACTCGGGGAACGGGCTCACCTGAGGGGCGAACCATGAGCTGAGGGGTCCGGGAACCGGCACCCAGAGGCTCCACAGCAGACCCAAAGCCAGTCCGGGCAGAGTGAGCTTGTCCGGCAGCAGATGGGTTTCCGCATCGGCGAAGATAAGGCCCAGCACCAGGAAGCAAAAGCTGCACCATTTGATGGTGGCCAGTGTCAGGCCGAAAGCGTCGTAGCAGGCCAGGAAGAGCAGTCCCAGGGCAAGTTCTACGAACATGTAGCGGGGGGTAATACGCGCACGGCAATGGCGGCAGCGTCCGCCCAGCAAGAGCCAGCTCAGGAGGGGAATATTGTCATAGGCGGCGATCGGCTGCCCGCAATTCGGACAGGCTGAGCGCGGGCGGACGACCGACAGCCCGCGGGGAAGCCGGTAGATGCACACGTTCAGAAAACTGCCGAAGATGAGACCCAGGATAAAAGCGAACCCGCCCGCCACTCTGTTGAGTATCTCCAACGCGCCATCCGCCCACTGCAAGGTGAACTGTGATTATAGCGAGTACCAGGCTGGATTATTCAATAACTTACAGTGGGACACCCAGCCAACTCCAGGGAATATTTTCGGCAGCGCCGGGGTTCTATGTTACAAGGGGCGGCGCGGGCGATACGTCCACTCCAGCAAGCAAACACGGCGCTTGCCGGGCCCCGGCGGTCAAGGGGATGTGTACATGGGTTTCCGAGTGGAAAGGTCGGAATTCGATATCGAGCACGGGTTTCTCTACTACCTGTGCTTCAAGCCGAATCTGGCTCTGGGACAAGAGACGATCTCGGCGCGCATCACCATTCAGGCGGTCATCTGGCTGTCGGAGACCAGCGACTTGGCGGAGCTGACCTTTGAGATCCCCAAGCAGTGCCGCAATGCGGATGCGCTGCGCTTTATCCGCCGGGAAACCGAAACCAAGTACGTCGAGCCGCGTGTCTTCATCACCTGGCCGGCTATGAGCGGCGATGCCGTGGTTGATCTTCCGGCCAAGCTCGACCTTGATTTCGCCGGCAGAATCGTGGGCATGACCATCCAGTGGGTTCCCGATTGCCCTGACCTGTTCTCTCCTCGGGCCTTCTTGCAGCAAAAGCAGATCATGTAACATTTGAGCGATGGATCGCTCTCCCA
>JBEKQR010000323.1:0-5451 GCA_049519515.1 Candidatus Korobacteraceae bacterium | reverse complement strand
ACATAAGCAGGCTGCATATAGGTTCCTAAAAGCTGTGGAATAGTTTTTATGATAAGTCCGGTGGTCTGGTTACACAAGGAATCGCCCGGCGTAGCGCCGCCGCCTCGGCGGCGGGCCAAGGTTGTTAGGTTCCTGCAGGGACCGCCGGCGGGGACGCCGGCGCTACTTACGGCATGGTGGTCAATCCGAAGTGGTGGCGCACGTCGGCTCCGCGCACCCAGAAGATGACATCTTCGGCGATATTGGTGGCGTGGTCGGCAACGCGTTCCAGATTGCGGGCGATGATCAGCGTGTGCAGCGCCTGGCGAATGAGCTCCGGGGAGGCTTCCATCGTCTGATCCATGGAGGTAAAGACCTCCTGGTTCATGCGGTCCACCTCGTCATCGCGCTCCAGGATTCGCTGGGCGAGCTCGGCATCGCCGGAGACGAAGGCTTCCAGCGCCTGGCGGATCATCTCGGAGGCGACGGCGGCCATGTGCGGGATGTCGGCAGCCAATTCGGCGGGCGGCAGTTCGATCAGCCCCATGACGCGCTGGGCGATGTTGACGGCCTGGTCGCCGACGCGCTCCAGGTCGGCATTGCTCTTGATGATGGCCAGGATAAAGCGCAGGTCAACGGCCATCGGCTGCTGCATGGCGAGCAGGTCGAGGGCCAGCTCGTCGATCTCGCGCTCGGCCTGGTTGATGCGGGCTTCGTTTTCGAAGACCTTCTGGCAAAGCTCCGGGACACGCTCACGATAGGCGCGAATGGCCTGCTCGACGGCGTTCTCGGCCATTCCCCCCATAGCCAGCAGTTTGCCCTTCAACTCGTCCAGGGCCTCGTGAAAACGTGTGCGCGTGGTCATCCGAATCTTCCCGTGATGTAGTCTTCCGTCCGCTTGTCGGCCGGCGTGGTAAATATCTTATGAGTGCGATCGTACTCCACGAGTTTTCCCAGGAGAAAGAATCCCGTGCTGTCGGCGACGCGCGCCGCCTGCTGCATGTTGTGGGTAACGATCACGATAGTGTACTGCGTCTTGAGCTGGAAGATAAGTTCTTCGATTTTGGCCGTGGAAATCGGGTCCAGGGCCGAGGCGGGCTCGTCCATGAGCAGCACATCGGGCTGCACGGCCAGGGCGCGAGCGATGCACACGCGCTGCTGCTGCCCGCCGGACAGGCTGGCGCCGGACTGCTTGCGCAACTGGTCTTTCACTTCGTCCCACAGGGCGGCCATGCGCAGCGCATGCTCGACCACTTCGTCCAGTTCATGGCGGCTGTAGAAGCCGCTGAGCTTCAGCCCGGCGGCCACGTTGTCGTAAATGGACATGGTGGGAAACGGATTGGGCTTCTGGAAAACCATTCCCACCCGCCGCCGCACCTGGACCGGCGAGGTGCCGGGGCCATAGACATCGAGCTTGCCGATGCGGACCGTCCCGCTGACCCGGGCGCCGGGGATGGTCTCGTGCATGCGGTTCAGGCAGCGCACGAAGGTTGACTTGCCGCAGCCGGAGGGGCCAATGATGGCGGTCACGTGATTGCCGGGCATGTCCAGCGTAACGTCTTGTACCGCGTGGGTGTCGCCAAACCAGGCGTTCAGTTGATTTACGGCGATGGCCGTGCTCATCGTCAGGCAGCTCCCTTGATAGAGCGCCGGTTTGTCACCCTGACGAGGAACACGACGCCCACGATCAATGCTATCAGGACCAGGGCGCCGGCCCAGGCAGCCCGGTGCCATTCCTCGTAGGGCGAGATCGCGTAGATGAAGATCTGCAGCGGCAGGGCGGCTATGGGTTGATCCAGGCGGAAACTCCAGAATTGATTGCCGAAGGCGGTAAACAGCAGCGGCGCCGTCTCCCCCGCCACCCGCGCGAAGGCCAGCATGACGCCGGTGATTACGCCCGCGCTGGCCGTGCGCAAGACCACGGAAATCACGGTGCGCCAGTGGGCGATGCCCAGGCCCAGGGCCGCCTCGCGCACGGCTCGCGGAACCATCAGCAGTATCTGCTCGGTGGCGCGGGTGATGACCGGGATCATCATGATGCCCAGGCCTATGCCGCCGGAGAAGGCGGAGAAGTGCTTTTGCCGGACCACGATGAGGGCATAAACGGCAATTCCGATGACGATGGATGGCACGCCATTCAGCACGTCAGCGACGAAGCGCACCAAATCGGCGAACCGCCCGCGGCCATATTCCGCCAGGTAGATGCCGGCGCCAATGCCGAGCGGCACGCCGACGGCGCAGGCAACTCCCAATATCAGCGCCGAACCGACAATGGCGTTGCCGATGCCTCCGCCCACTTCGCCGACCGGTTTCGGGGCCTGGGTCAGGAAGGTCAGGCTTATTGCGTCCATGCCGCGAATGATCAGGTAAGCGAAGATCGCGATCAGCGGAGCCAGCACTATCGCCGCGGCGCAATCGGCGGCAAGGGTGGCGAGGCGGTCGATGACCATCCGCTTTACCGCAATTACTCTCTGTAAACGACTATCAGGCATTGATTTCCACAGGAGCGCCGCGCGTTACCGACCATACCAGCACGCGCGCCAGCGCATTCACTACCATGGTCAACAGCAGCAACAGCAAACCAATCTCGATAAGGGCGCTCAAATCCAGGTTTCCGGTAGCTTCGGTGAACTCGTTGGCGATGACGCTGGCCATGGTGTATCCGGGCGCAAAGAGCGATTTGGATATCTGCGGCGTGTTGCCGATCACCATGGTGACCGCCATGGTCTCGCCCAGGGCGCGGCCCAGGCCCAGGATGATGGCCCCGGCAATGCCGGCGCGGGCATTGCGGATGACCCCGATCCGGATCATCTCCCAACGCGTCGCCCCCAGGGCCAGAGCCGCTTCGCGCTGGTGCTGCGGGACGCTGCTCAGCACTTCGCGGCTGATCGAGGTAATCACGGGGATGATCATGATGGCCATAATAATTCCGGCAGCCAGCATGCCAATGCCGTATGGAGGTCCCTCAAACAGTCCCGTCCAGCCAAAATGCTTGGCCAGCCAGGGCTGCACGTAAACCCGAAGCACCGGGACGAGCACGAATATGGCCCACAGGCCGTAAATCACGCTGGGAATGGCCGCCAGCAGGTCGGTGACGAAGGACAGCGGGGTGCGCAGCGGACGCGGGCACATTTCCGTGTTGAAGATGGCCAGTCCCAGGGAGAGCGGCACGGCAATCACCAGCGCCAGAACGGACGAGACAAGCGTGCCGTAGATAAAGGCCAGAGCGCCGAAATCACCCGCTACCGGATCCCAGTTTTCGGTGATGAAGAACTTCCACCCGAACTTGTGCAGCGACAAGCGGGATTGCAGCACCAGCTCGATGACAATCAGCAGAACGATGGCCAGCACGGAAAGCGAGCAGGCGAGCGTGAGGCCGCGGAAAATGCCGTCCGCCCAGCGCGTCCCGCGCCCGAACTTCCGTTTGATCGTCTTGGGGAAGGGGGTGATTACCGCTATATCCGGCCTGGAATCCGAGCTGCTCACCCTGAAGGTACTCATCACCTGAATAGTTTAGCCTCGCCATGTTACAGGACTATTAAAAGCACCAGAGCAGGCCCACTTACGTAGATGCAAACCAATGCCGATCCGGCGAAGGCAGCAACAACCCTTGTCGCTCCCATGAGTTAGCCTCAGTTCAAAACTGGGTGCCACCTCCGGGCGATAGCCATGTCACGCCGTTATAATCCAAGCTGGAGCGCGATCCATGCACTATCTGCTTTTCTACGAACTCGTGGATGGCTACGTCGAGAAGCGAGCGCCGTTCCGCGAGCAGCACCTGAAATACGCCCGCCAGGCCTTCGAGCGCGGAGAGCTGGTTCTTGCCGGCGCCCTTTCGGACCCGGTAGATGGCGCGGTACTGGTTTTCCGGGGACCGACACCGCAGTTCGCCGAGGCGTTCGCCAAGTCCGACCCGTACGTCGTCAATGGACTCATCAAGTCATGGCGGGTGCGGAAGTGGGTGACGGTGATCGGCGAGGGCAGCGCGCCGGCCTAAAGAACCCCAATTCCCACATCTGCCAGCCGCAGCAGATGTGTGGCACGTCATGCAATTTGGAACCTTTGGGAATGTTTGGGGGGCGCAGGTATTATGCGGCGCTTCCGCTCTTGCCGGCGAGCAGCTCTTGCAGCTTTTGGGTGAGCGAGGCCAGCGAAAACGGCTTCTGAATCAAGCTCACGCCCGGCCGCGAGATGCCGTGGTTGATGATGGCGTCGTCCGGGTAGCCCGACATGAAGAGTGTTTTCACGTCCTGGCGTTTTGGCAGTTTGATCAGGTGGTCGGCAGTTTCAGGGCCGCTCATGACGGGCATGATCACGTCGGTCAGCAGGACGTGGATCTGGCCCGGATGCTGCCCGGCCAGCTCGAGTGCGCGCTGGCCGTCGCCCGCCTGCAGAACGTGATAGCCACGGTTTTTCAGGTGTTCGCAAACAACGTCCCTCAAGGCTTCCTCGTCCTCCACCACCAGAATCGTCTCGCCCCGGCCTTTCATCTGGCTGGAGTTCGGCTTCGCCTCGGCTGCCTGCTTCTTGCAGGCGTGGAAGTACAACTTGAAGAAAGTTCCGCGGCCCGGCTCGCTATAGACCCAGATGTATCCGTTGCTCTGCTTTACGATTCCGTACACCGTGGACAGTCCCAGCCCCGTGCCCTGCCCGGTGGGCTTGGTGGTAAAGAACGGCTCGAAGATGCGCTCCTGGACCTCTTTGGTCATGCCCGCGCCGGTATCGGTGACCGTCAGCATCACGTAGTTGCCGGCCACCAGCCCCGGATGCCGCGCCACCATGGAGGCGTCGGCTTCGGCATCCTTGGTGGTAATGGTAATGGTCCCGCCGCGAGGCATGGCATCGCGGGCGTTCACGCAGAGGTTCAGCAATACCTGCGTGATCTGGCTGGGATCGGCTTCGATGGAGGCAAGCGGCTTGCCCGGCCGGAATATCAGCTCGATATCCTCGCCGATCAGCCGCTTCATCATGTTGGCGGTGTCCTCGACGGTGGCATTCAGGTCGACCACCCGCGGGGCCAGCACCTGTTTGCGGCTGAAGGCCAGCATCTGCTGGGTAAGGCTGGCGGCGCGTTCGGAGGCGTTCAGAATCTGTTGCGTGCACCTCCGCGCCTTGTCGTCCTGGCGGAGCCGGTCCTGCAGCATCACCCCGTAACTGCTGATCACCATGAGCAGGTTGTTGAAGTCGTGGGCGACGCCGCCGGCCAGACGTCCCAGGGACTCCAGCTTCTGCGCCTGCCGCAACTGCTCCTCCAACTGTTGCGTCTTGATCACCTGCGAGCGGTCGCGGGCAATCTTGGAGATGGCGATGATTTTGCCGCTCTCATCGCGAATGGCGTTGATTCTCAACCAGACCGGTTTCTGCTCGCCCGATTTGGCGATGCGCACGGTTTTGAAATAGTCCAGCGCCCGCCGCCCAAGCATCAGGCCACTGACCTGCTCGGTTTCCATGCTGTGGTCCGGCGGCAGGATA
>JBEKQR010000322.1:0-5463 GCA_049519515.1 Candidatus Korobacteraceae bacterium | reverse complement strand
GGCAGGATTGATGTCGGATTTGGGGCTGTTGCCGACCATCCAGGTGGTATCGCGCCGCAGCCCGTATTTTTCCACGATGCCGATGTAGGTGGAGAGGTCCTTTTCGGCGACAATTTCGACCGCGTTGAAGTATGGCCGCAATCCCGAGCGCTCGATCTTGCCAAGCTGTTCCAGGGCATTGCCCTTGGTCATGAGCATCAGGCGGTGGCGGGGCTGCAGGTAGCGCAGGGTGGGCTCAACGTCCGCGATAAGTTCCAGCGGCTGCTCGGCGATGGCGTGGGCAAAGCCGCAGATGGTGTCGTGCAGGCCCGGGGTAAGCGGCTCCACGGAAAGCCTTTCGAAGGTCCCAACCAGCGCGTGCAGAAAGCTGTGCAGCCCATAGCCGTGGGTAACGATGTTTTCCCTTTCGACTTCGTTCAGAACCCGCCGCACCTCCGCCGGAGTGAACTCGCGGTGATTGAGGAAGGAGATGAAATTGGCGATGGCACGCTCGAAATAGACATTGTTCTCCCACAGGGTATCGTCCGCGTCGATCAATAGAGTCTGCGGCCTATTTTTAATATCTAGCTGTAACCGCATTTTACGGCGGTTTCCTCATGTAATGGATGAAGTCTGCGCGGCGCCCGCCCAATCCAGCTTTGCCGGTTGCGGAATGATGCCGCGCTGATATCCCATGTCGAGCAGTTTGGCCACCGCCGCCCGCCCGTCGTCTCCGTAGTCGAGAGTGCGCTGGTTGACGTACATGCCGACGAATTTGTCCGCCGTATGGCTATCGAGACCGCGCGCGAACTGCAGAGCGTATTCCAGCGCCTGCTCGCGATGATCCAGGGCATGCTGGATGCTGTCGCGCAAAGCCTTGCAGACGGTCGTCATCAGCTCTGGACCCAGCTCGCGCTTGACGGCGTTGCCGCCGAGCGGCAAGGGAAGCCCGGTCAGCTCATACCACCACCGGCCCATATCGAGCACCCGGTTCAACCCGCTGTCGGAGTAGGTCAACTGGCCCTCGTGGATGATCAGCCCGGCCTCGAAGCTGCCGGCCAGCACCTGGGGAATGATCTGATCGAAGGGCACGACCTCGGTCTCCGCCTCCGGGGCAAACAGCTTGAGCAACAGATACGCTGTCGTCAGGGTGCCGGGGACGGCAATGCGGAGCCCCTTCACGTCTTCGGGCCGCAAGGCTCTAGGCGAGACGATCATGGGTCCGTAGCCCTCGCCCAGGCTGCCGCCGCTGGGCATCAGCGCGTAGTGCTCCTGAACGTAGGGATAGGCGTGGAAAGAAATGGCGGTGACATCGTAATAGGCTTCGTCAATGGCCTTCCGGTTCAGGGTCTCTATGTCACAGAGGGTGTGCGTAAACTTCAGCCCGGGGACGCGCACCTTGTTCGTGGCCAGCCCATAGAACATGAAGGCGTCATCCGAATCCGGGCTGTGCGCAATCTTGATTTCTCGTGTTTCGCCAGAGTCAGAGGTCATGGTGGATCATCCAAATAGCGCGTCAGCAAAAACCCGGTTCTACTCCTACCCGGAGCCGCGCCCGGGAGCTTTTGGGAATTCTGTCGAGTCCTGCGCTTTTCTGATGAATGAAAAACGGGAAATTACCTGTGCTGCTCCTCCTCGGATGTGGCCTGTTCGCCCTCTTCGGCACCAGCCGGTTTTGCCGTGGGTGGGGTAGGGGTGGCTAGATGCTTGCGTACCCGCCAGTAGATTACCCCGGCAACTCCCAATACGGCGATTGTCGACAGCACCAGCACCACAAACAGAAGCTTGATCACAGGAATCTAGGATAACAGCATTTTTGATTTCTGATTTCAGATTTGTTGATTTCCATATGGAACAACAACTGTCCGGCTAAGAACGGAAAATCAAAAATCAAAAATCTGAAATCATAAATGGTCCTCGCAGCGTCGTTTCAGCGCCTGGTTCATGGCGTTGAAGCCTTGCATCAGCTCCGGGGAAAACCGGTTCCAGAGAAAGCCGAGCAGCACTCCACGAAACTGTTCGGACTGGATCAGGCGGGTGTGCGATTGATCCAGCGCCTCCAGCTCGAACTCGTGATCGCCTTCGAGAATTGCCGGTAAAAGCAGTGTTCCACGCCAAGCCAGCTTCCTGCCGGGCTGCACGGCGACAATCCGCGGATGAAAGGTGATGGTGTGCTTGCCCAGCTTGGCCGAGACCGTGATCTTGCGCTCCGGCGTCAGCGGTCCGGTGGCCGAGGTGAGAAAAGGGTTCCAGGACTTGTAGCCGTCGAGGTCGGAAAGCACGTCCCACACCCGGCTGGCGGGAGCATCGATGGTGACGATAGTGAACAGCGAGCGCACCTGGTGGTAGGGGCTGCGCCAGAAAGCATATCCGGCCAGCGCCAGCAAGGCGATCAGGATGAAAACCAATCGTGTGCGCATAGATACTCTTCGTAGCGCCGGCGTCCTCGCCGGCGGGCCGCGTTTTGCTTTTTGGACTCCGCCGCCGAGGGACGGCGACGCTGCTTACACGCCGACCGGGAACGGCTTGGTGTGCTGCTCCGCATTCGAGCGCACCAGGGTATCGAAGCGGCCCTGCAGCAGCGACATCAGCCCCGTGTACCAGTAGCCGAAGACGAACAGAACCAGGAACGGGACGGTGATGTAATTCTCGTTCTGCATGGCATAGAAGATCGTCATGGCGAAGTAGCCGCCGATGGCGAGCTCGATCCAGGGCACGACGCCCAGGCGCTTGCGATACTTCTTCGCCGCCACCGAGTGGTCGCTCTTGCTTTGCACCCGGTACTTCGGAGTGCGGACGAAAGCCGTCTGTTTGCCGATCAGGGCCTCGATCACCGCCTTGGAATTGGTAATGGTGAGGCCGATGCCGAAGGCCATCAGGCACGGCAGGAACAGGAAGGTGCGATACCAGCGCCCGGGAAACAGCTCCTTTTGCGAAACCAGGTAGAAGCTGGAGATGCTGAAGGTCGAGACCAGGAATAGAGGCACGTCGATGTAGAGCATCTGGAACCAGCCCTGGTAGAAGCGAATGATCATGGCCGGCAGCAGCAGCACGGAGAGGGCGATCATGAGCGGGTAGCTGATGTTGGCCGTGAGGTGATAGATGGCTTCGATCTTCTCCCGGCGGCTTAACTTCGAGCGCAGCATCTGCGGCAGGTCCTTGAGCGCGCACTGGATCAGGCCCTTGGCCCAGCGTGCCTGCTGCGTTTTGAAGGCGGTCATCTCGATCGGCAGCTCGGCCGGGCACTCCACGTGTTGCAGGTACAGGAACTTCCATCCCTTCATTTGCGCGCGATAGCTCAGGTCGGTGTCTTCCGTAAGGGTGTCGTGTTGCCAGCCTCCGGCATCTTCGATGGCGCGGATGCGCCACATGCCGGCGGTGCCGTTGAAGTTGAAAAAAACTCCGGCGCGGGAGCGGCCGCCGTGCTCCAGCACGAAGTGGCCGTCCAGCAGAATGGCCTCGACCTCGGTCAGAAACGAGTAATTGCGGTTGATATGCGTCCAGCGCGTCTGCACCATGCCGATCCGGGGATCGGCGAAGTGGTGCACCACTTTCATCAGCCAGTCGGGTGAGGGAGTGAAATCGGCGTCGAAGATGGCCACGAACTCGCCCTTGGCACTCTTCAACCCTTCCTGCAGTGCCCCCGCCTTGAAGCCATAACGATTGGTGCGGTGATGGTAGCTCACCGGATAGCCGAGCGCCGCATAGCGCTCGACCACCGCCCGCGCCGTTTCCACGGTCTCATCGGTGGAGTCGTCCAGCACCTGGATATCGAGTTTCTCGCGCGGATACTCCAGCTTGCAGACGGAGTCCACCAGCCGGTCGACTACGAACTGCTCGTTAAAGATGGGCAACTGAATGGTGACCAGCGGCAGTTCCTGAAAACGGCTCTTGGGCTCTCCCGTGGCCTTTTTGCGGTTGCGGTAATACATCCAGACAAGCTGGTAGCGATGGAACCCGTAGGCGGCAAGAATGACGAGCACGATGAAATACGGGACAAGCAGCATCATGTCGAAGCCGTTGGCCGCGTAAAGCCCTTTGAATGCCGGATTCGTCTGCTTTTGCAGGAATTCGACGAGCGGGTTCGGGCGCGCCTGAAATAACGAAAATGCCGCCAGGTGAAAGCTCAAGGCAGAATCCAGTTCGGGCGGTAGGTCCGGGTAACCCGATTGTACCTGAATTGAGCCGTTTTGCGGCCCCATTCGACTCGCTTAGCTCGCGCGTGCCCCACATCTGCCGTATTTGGCAGATGTGGGTTCTGGCCTTGCAATTACCAACAATTTCTGGAAAGCCGCGCCAGCGGCGAAAGAAGCTAGCCCCAGGCGCCAGCCTGGGGAAAACAAAGGTAATCAAAGCACCAAGCCCGCATAAGCGGGCGTAAGAAGAACTCCGATAAATCCTTCTTGCGCCCCCTGCGGGGGCTTATGGCTTATATCCTACCCGTTCCACAGGCTCACGCCTGTGGCTACCCTCTGCCGCCGCTGTTGCGGCTTAGGCATTTGTGGGTAATTGAAAGGGTTCTGGCGCGGTTACGTCGTGGTACAATCCGCCCTATCCAGAGTAGCTTCGAGCGGAGGCCTATGCTTCCAGCGATACGACGCCTGTCGTGCCTTGCCTGCCTCATCCTGGCTGGCTCTCTGCTGGCGGGCGCGCAATTGCTATGTGACGATCCCGCAAGGTGCGGCAAGCCGCAACCAAAACCGCAACCCAAGCCCATACCCTCTGCCAGCCTGCTGGTGACCACAGACCTGGACTGCAACTGGGCTTTGGATGGTGTGTCGCAAGGACGGCTGGCCGCCGACAGCGCGAAGGCCGTGCCCGTGTCGTCCGGTAAGCATCTGGTGCAGGCTGTCTCCAGTGACCGGCAGGATAAGTGGCAGGCTTTTGTCACTGTTGGGCAATCGGGGCAAGAAGCCATTCAGATTCAACTACTCAGCGTGAAGCAGGCGAGGGAGGGAAAGAGCCAGCAGGACGCCGCCGAGCGCAAGCGACAGCAGGAGGAGGCTGCGCGCAGGCGCGAAGAGGAGCGCAGGCCAAAGCCACAGTATCCGGCCAACCTGAAGTTCGAGTTCGTTCAGATTCGCCCCGGCGAGTTCGAGATGGGCTGCTCGCCCGGCGACTGTGACTGCTCAAGCGACGAGAAGCCGCAGCACCATGTGCGCATCAGTAAGGGTTTCGAGATGGGCAAGTACCTGGTGACGCAAGCGATGTGGGAGTCGGTAATGGGCAGCAACCCCAGCTACTTTAAGGGAGCTGACCGGCCAGTCGAGCAGGTCAGTTGGAATGATGCGCAGGAGTTTTTGCAGCGGCTGAACGCCAAGAACGATGGCTATCGTTACCGGCTGCCCACTGAGGCGGAGTGGGAATATGCAGCGCGGGCGGGCAGCACGGCTGCTCGCTACGGCGAGTTGGATGCGGTGGCCTGGTACTCAGGCAACTCCGGTTCCCAAACTCATCTGGTGGGGCAAAAACAGGCGAATGCAT
>JBEKQR010000321.1:0-5490 GCA_049519515.1 Candidatus Korobacteraceae bacterium | reverse complement strand
AGGTCGGCTACTTCACCGTGAACGGAGACTCCGACAACAGCTTTCTTGACTGGCCATGGCTTGCCGCACAACCGGCGATCGAAGAGCGCGGCTGCGTTCGCCATCTGCACTTTGAAGATCCGCTTTTGATAGTAATGAATGGCCAGCGCGGCCACGGCATGATCGTAAAGCCAGTTTCCGGATAGCGCCGTTCTTCATTGGCCGTTGCGCTGTAAGTCAACTTATGTATCGAATACCGTCTGTGTCTCGATTCTGGTGGCTACAGCGCGGAGCGCCTTCTCGACCAACCCGCGTCTAAGGACCTTCTCTTTGGCTGGGGTGGTCGCCGGATCGCCAAGAGGATGCGGGATGCCAACGGCAGGCACGATCCTGGATGCCCCGACAGCTTTGGCAATCGACGTGATTGTGCAGATCTGGCTGGTGGGCAGGCCGGCCCGCTCAAGCTCCTTGGTGATCGTTGCGCCGCAACGAGTGCCTGTCCCTCAAGTCGAGGTAAGGATGACGGCTTGCACCCCATCCTGCTTCAGCCTGGCGGCGATCTCGCGGCCGAATCCCCTGGCATTTTCAAGCGTGGTGCCATTGCCGGTAGTTGTGTAGAAATAGTCAGCCATCTCCCGGATAACGCCATCGCGCACCAAGTCGCGCATAACATCTACGGGGACGACCCGGTCGGGATCGTCGCTGGCAAAGCCATTGAAATAGCCGCCGTGAATGGATTCAAAGGCGTTGCCGGTAAGATCGTCGATGCCTGCCAGTTCGTAGCGGAGAAACTTGCTCGCCCGCGCCGACTCGAGGTGGTCGGGATTGCCCTTGGGCACAATGCCTCCTTCAGTGACAAGAGCAACCCGGGCCGCTTTCAAATCTTCCACCGGTGAAGCCGGCGGCACCTGTTCAAAGACCGGCATAGGCAACTCGGTCTTGAAGGGTTTCGCTTGCAGTTTGTCCAGGAGCATGTCCACCGCCCTGGCCGCGCCGGTCTTGCCGGCAAAGCAGTTCCTTCTCAACCCTCTCGGAATGCAGCCTTCCTCATCCGGCGAGCCAAGCGGTTCCCCGTTGGCGATCTTCATGGCCAGCCGGGCCATTGAATCCAGCGCCTGGCGCATGCCCGCGACCGAGGGACCGGTCTTTACACACCAGATGTATTTCCGGTAAATCTCCACCCCGGGATTTTCCGGGTACATGGCGGTGATTGCCGGAATGCCCAGCGATTCCTGGACAGCCTTGCAGACTGCGCCGCAGGCGGGGCCGTATCGGCCGGCGTTGAAAGCAGGTCCGGCGATGACGATCTGGGGATCGAACTGGCGGATGAGAGCGATGACCTCGGCTGTAGCCTTGTCCGGTTGTTCGGCAAAGTAGTTGTCGCCGCAGATGACCGTGCCGGCCACGGCCGCCTTGCCGTTCATAGCTGCCTGGAGGGCGAGGCCCGGGCCCACCGGCTTGGCGATGGCCTGCGGTCCGACACCGGCATGCTCCTCGCCGCCAATCTGACCGAAGAACTGGTTGAGATAGTGAACTACGCGAAGCATTGCCGCCTCCTTTAGTATTCCCGGACGGTCATAAGCGTGGCGCCGAACTGGTTGGTGGCCGTATAAATCCTCCCCAGGGGAGTTGTAAAAGCTTCTGCCGGCGCGACTGCGATGCCGGCGATCTTGTCCCCGCCAATAACTCTGTCCATGGCCGGCAGGGCAAGGACTGCGTCATTGTTGCCGGTGGTAACGACGGCATCGGCAAACGGAGAGGTATCGACGAGCGAGGGCTGATCGCCCTCTGCCCCGGCAATTTCGTTCAGCAGGATTGTCGCCCGTATCCCAAGTTTTTCGGTTTCAGCCGCGCAGAGCATGAGGTCGGTATCAGCGTGGCCGCCTCCTTCCTGGCTGATGACCACGCCCTGGACGCCGAGTTGCGCCGCGAGCTTGGCCGCGAACTTGGCGGAAAGCTCCTTCTCCTTAAGCGTGTTGAATTCATTGGCGACGATTACTCCGGCAAACACCAGGTCATGGCCGTGCCTGCGATTGAGTTCTCTCACGACCGGATTGTTGCAATGGAGATAGGTCGGGTTCTTTTGGCAGGCGATGATGTAGTTGGAGCTGACAATAGCTCCATCCAGCACTTCATTGGGGTGAAGGAGCGTCGGCAGCAGGGCCCTGACGTTCTCTCCATAAACATAGGTATCCCGGAGCGTCCCCTGCGATTGCAAGTGACAGATGTAGGCCACCCGAGGCAAGGACGGATTGCTGGTGTCGAAGGGCGCGGAGTCGAAGACCTCTACTTCATCCGGATCGAGATCTTTGGTGACGCCAGCGAGATATTGGGCCGTCAGAAGGCCGGCTTTGCGCATCGCCCGATCGAAGTCGATGTTGCTGGAGTCGGCCGGCGGCGTGCAGCTTAGCACGATGTTAATGGTTTTGGAGAAGACCGAGTAGGCCGCGCCCGGTCCGGACATGTCTACGATGCCCTCCTGGATCCCCTGCCTGGCCCCGGTCTGGAGTACGGCAACCCCGTCGAGCAGGTTGGTCTTTCCCCTGCCGGCCATCTCCACCACCCCGAGCGCGCCGGGAAAGGGCGAAGCGCCGCCCTCGATCTTCATCCTTGGCTGGACGGCATCCATGATATGCACGATTCTGACGGCCTCGCCGGGCCTGGCGATGTCTACGCACACCGAGTCAAAGAAGCGGTCGCGGTTGAGGAGCGACTGAATCTCTTCCCGGTTGACGGTCAGAATGCCGTTTGCCAAAGCGGACGCAGAGCCGAAGACGGCGTCCCGAACTTTGTACTTGCGCAGTTCGAGTTTCAAGCTTTGTGCCTCCTTGCGTCAAAGGACGCCTACCCAGCGCCAGTAGGTGGCCGAGAAGAGCATCATGAGAATGACGGCGATGATTACCAGCGGAATACCAACCCGCATCATTTCCTTTGAATTGAAGGTGTCAGTCGTGTAAGCGACCATCGACATGGGCGTATTCACGGGAATGATTACAGAGAATTGAATAGTGTAGTAAAGGATCAGGGTCAGGCCCCAAACGCTCAGGCCCGAATTGGGCATTCCCTGGGCAAACCCGATGGCGGTGGGGACCAGCGCCGCCACCGCGGCCGTGCGGGCGGAAAAGGCCAAAGAGAAGATTGCGAAGAACAATCCGGCCGCGCCAATGAGAATCAGCACCGGCCATTTGTCCACACCCATGCTGATAAGAGTACTCTTGGCCACCCAGGCGGCCGCGCCGCTGCTGAGCAGCGCCTGACCCAGGGAAATGGCGGCCCCGAAGAGCATTATCGTTCCCCAGTTGACCTTGCTGTTCATCTCCTTCCAATTGGTTACGCCAATCCCCGGGAAGAACATGGCAACTACCGCCAGCAGGGCGACGGTGCTGCTGTCCAGGGGATGAAGGATGTTGCCGGTAGCCCAGAAGATGATGGTAAGGCTCATGATGACGAGCAGCTTCCGCTCTCTGGCGCTCAAGGGGCCGCACTTGGCCAGTTCCTGCCGGATGAGTTGTTTGCCTCCGCTCAGCTCCTTGTTTTTCACCGGGAACATGAACTCGATCAAGAGGAAAAGAACCGCGCCCACGACCAGCGAAAATGGAACCCCATATGAAGCCCATTGCAGCCAGGTGATGCTGTGCCTGGTGGCCTGGTTGATGAACGCCTGAGTCTGGATGGGGGGAGCGCCCGAGGTGAGAATGCCCATGCCGGATATGCCGGTGCCGAAGGCAACCAGAAGAAGCATGCCCTTGGCGAGATTGTCTTTGCGGTCGATCTTGAAAGCCTCGATCAGGCCGACGCAGACTGCCGTCATCAGGGCCGCATTGGCGGCTTGCGCCGGAATGAACAGGGTCAGGATGAAGGACATGACAAGGACGCCCAGCCGGACTTGTCTCGGCTTAGCTCCCATCCTGGAAAGGATAAATAGCCCAATACGCTGTCCGAGGCCACTCATCTCAATGGCTGAGGCCAGAAAAAGGGCCGAGACTACGAGGATCCAGGCGCCTGAACTGAATCCTGCCAGGGCCATGGTCAGGGCCTTGCCCGTACCGACAAGCTTGCCGCCGGCTTCAGGAGCCCTGGAAAAGCCAACCAGGACTGTAATGCCGACGACAAGAAAGAACGAACTGGCCGCGTACCCTACGGCCTCGGTGACCCAAAGGATGAGCATGAAGATGAGGACGGAAAGAAGCGCGTGCCCAACCGTGGTGAGGCTCGGCGCGAACCTGATGGATTGAAATGCGATCAATGCCGCCAGGGCCAAGACCATGCCCGCAATCTTGCGAACGGACAAGCTCCCAACAGGAGGCTTTGTGCTGGCGGCTGCGACACCGCTACCGTTGGTCATCAGTTTACCCTCCTCCTACGCCTAATCCGGCAGCTTTGCGGATGCGCTCCAAGGTGGAGCTGATCTTCTCTTTTTCCAGCGCCTGCTCCATGATCAAAAGCTCGTGGGCATAGACGCCAGGGTCCGCGCAGGACTTAAACTCATCCTCGAGAACGTGGTAAACGGGCAGCCTGAGGGCCACGCCCGCCAGCGGCCCGGCATAGGAAGGATCGCCATTGATTACGGTCTCGGCGATGATGTTAGTGCTTTCCGGGTCGGGCGTTCCCAGCAGCACGACTACATTCCCGGGGCCATGCCGCTCGGCAATTTCCTTGATTTTTCGTTGATCTTCCAGATCAACCGCGCCGGCGGCGGTTCAAACAAAGCAGCTCGTAATTGGATACACCGCAACTGCCCCGGCAGACTGCGCCACCTTGGCGATCGATGGGGCCTGGATCGCGTCCCGTTCTCCGAGAGCGATGACGTACTTGCCTTTCAACTCCATCTCATCTCCTTTGACTGGCCTGCGTCCTTCTTCGCGCCCGCTCCGAGCGCCGGGTTCAGCGAGGCGATTCTCCGTGGCCATTCCTGCGCAATAAAAATGAGCAGCCATCCGCAAGCGTAGTCATGCGGCCGAGAAAGAGGCTGCCCTTAGCATAGAAGAAGGCGCGGTTGAGAGTTCCATCAATGAGCTGCTGGCGCGCATGGCCCAGGAACGGCACGGCGGAAGCGATGTGTCCCTGGGTCGGCGAAAATCCGGGCATGCCGCGCAAGCGGACGAAACGGTCGATCTCGCCGGCGGCGATCTCGCCATGATGGGCGGCCAGAGAGGCCAGCATGCGGTAATTGGTTTGCGGCACATTGCCGCTGCCTTGTGGCAGGGTCAGCTCCGGATTGTGCAGTTCGGTGGCGAAGCGGTCGATGTCGGTGATGCGCAGGCCGCACTCCTCCAGCGGGCGGAATACAATCGCCTCCGCGATTTCCAGTTGCGAGGAGCCGGCGGCAATCGTATGGCGGCCAACACAATTCAGGTACACCACCGGGCTGGCGCCATCATCGCCGGAAACGAGAATGGCAATGGAAGCAAGCATGTCTTCGAGCACCGGCATGTTCTGCCGCAGGTGGCCCTGGTACTTCATCCCCAGTTTGGCCAGCGAACCACCGCCAACTATGGCGACGGTGCGGAA